>CAZNRQ010000414.1:3152-3683 GCA_964574845.1 uncultured Bacteroidales bacterium | reverse complement strand
AACAAAATCGGCAATATCCTGGATTTCAGAAATCTGATAAAAGTGCGCCAGAATTACCGCATTTTTTTGTTTCTTTAAGCTCAGAATTTCGTCCCGGAGTTTCATAACTTTGGTTTTGTTTTGCAAAATTACGATGATTTATCAATACCTTATTTTTTTAGTTTATTAATAATATTATTTATAAAAATTATTACTGGTATAATATGGTTTTGTTAATAGTGTTGAAAAATTTTCTAAAAATCATTTCATTTTTCACTTATCAATTTTAATCAACATTTTATTAACAAAAATAATCATTCAAGTCAATTAAAAATAAGTACTTAAAAAAATATTAACAATGGTCTGAAAACTCCCGTGTTTGATAAAATATATTTAATTTTACTTTGATAAAATGTGAAGAAAAACTAACAACTAACTCAAATCAGAAATTATCAGAAGATAAACACACGTATCACTTTTTGTAAACAATCACCTTGTTGAAAAAAAATGAAATTGAAAACTAGGGGTATAAAAAAGAGTATTTTTTCAGAC
>CAZNRQ010000414.1:0-3142 GCA_964574845.1 uncultured Bacteroidales bacterium | reverse complement strand
AATTATCAGTATAAATTCAAAAATAAGGATTCAGGAGTTATTAACAATTCAATTTTTATGAAAACAATAGCAATCGGGTGCGATCATGCAGGTTTCGAACTAAAAGAAAAAGTAAAGGAATATCTTATTTCTAAAGGCTTTTCTGTAACAGATTATGGCACCTATAGTACCGCCAGTGTTGACTATCCCGATATTATTCACCCATTGGCTTTCGATATCAATCGCCATCTTTTCGACCTCGGTATCATAATTTGTGGTAGTGGCAATGGCGTGGCTATGACAGCCAATAAATATATAAATGTTCGTGCAGCTTTGTGTTGGAACGCAGAAATTGCCGAACTTGCCAGAAAACATAACGATGCCAACATTCTCTCCCTACCCGCCCGATATCTGCAGTACGACGAAGCCATCTCAATTCTCAACAGTTTTATTGATACCGAATTCGAAGGTGGCCGCCATTTAACCCGTGTAGAGAAGATTAGTAAAACAATACAATAGTAGAAGATGAGCGATAAACAAAAAGAATTTTCAAGGGTTGCCGAAGTAAAAGCTTTTGACAGGAACCACCGGAGAACCATAAATTTCAATATTTCAAAATACGATGCCGCTGTTCTCAGGGGTAAAGAACAATATGCCAATCTGCAGTTAGCCCGCCAAAGGGTTTCTTATATCAAACACCGTGCTGTCAACGATCTCGAAGATTTCCTCAAAGAGTTTGAATATAATTTTACCCGCAATGGCGGAAAGGTAGTTTGGGCACAAAATTCTCAGGAAGTCATCGACGAGGTGGTAAGAATATGTGTCAAGGCCGGAGCCAGTAAGATAGTCAAATCTAAATCCATGGCTACCGAAGAGGTCGACTTCAACGAAGAACTCGAAAAGCATCACATCGAATCGGTCGAAACCGACTTGGGCGAATACATCGTGCAGATTGCCGGCGAAAAACCTTATCACATCATCACTCCTGCCATGCATAAGTCCAAGGAAGATGTAGCCAAACTGTTTCACGAAAAGTTCAACACCCCTCCCAATAGTACCCCCGAGGAACTGACAGCTTTTGTGCGCCAGCTTTTGCGCGATAAGTTCATCCATGCCGATGTGGGTGTTTCAGGCGCCAATTTCATTATTTCCGATATTGGAGGCATAGCCCTCACCGAAAACGAAGGCAATGCACTCATGTCCGTTTCCTTTCCCAAGATCCATATAGTTATAGTAGGAATCGAAAAGATCATCCCTTCCGTCAAAGATCTGGGTCTCATCTGGCCTGTTTTGGCAAGCCATGGCACCGGACAGAACATTACAGTATACAATTCCATCATAACAGCCCCCCGAAAAGAGAACGAAGTCGATGGCCCCGACGAAATGATTGTCATTCTGCTCGACAATGGCCGTACCAATCTCCTCAAACAAAAACATCAGAAAGTCGCCTTCACCTGCATTCGTTGCGGTGCTTGCCTCAATGCCTGCCCCATTTATAAGAACATCGGCGGTCATACTTACGGAACCGTCTACAGTGGTCCTATTGGGTCGGTCATCACTCCACACATCAGCGGGATGAAAGATTTCAAGCATCTCAGTTTTGCTTCTTCCCTTTGCGGAAAATGTACCGAGGTCTGCCCCTCAGCCATCAAATTGCACAAACTGTTGCTTTATAACCGCCGCGATTCTGTCGAAATGAAACTGGCCTCCCCCATGGATAGGCTGGTGATGTATGGCTGGAAAAAAATAATGCTCAAACGCTGGATCATCGATAAGCCCAACGCCAAAATGAAGAACGCTGTCATCCGTATGTTTTTCAAAGGAGCCTGGGGTCCCCGCCGCGAGGTTCCCGAAGTTAAGCCCAAGTCGTTCAACCAGCAATGGAAGGAAATGAAAGGAATAAAGTGATATAGCTATTGAAGGGGGTGCAAAAAAACACTGCTCCCCCTTGTTTGAAATTTCGACATTTGAATTTTGATCTTATTTGTTTTTTGAAATTCGTTTTTTGAAATTTTTACAATTGTAAATTTGTACTTTTAAAAGAAACAAAGTTGACATGAAAAAGGTTCTGTCATTTGATAATGATCTCACTGAAGGATACAGGGCCATTGGTATCAGCAGCCATTTACGTGATTTCAAATTATGCTGGAACCTCAACAATATTTTGGAAGCCGATTTCAAAAAGAAAAAAGACCTCGAATTTGCTTCTAAAAAAAGTCCTCTCGAAAATTTTTCCTTCTATTTTCATTACAATGGCGATCAGCGTTGCTTTTACTATCTGCTTTCTAATAAGAAAAACAACTCCCTGATTCTCGAAAAAATGGCTCAGGCCGACTATATCCTGCTCATAAACGGTCAGTATCGTCCCGACGAAATAGCCCAGATCGTCATTAAAAACTTAAAGAAAACCACCAATATTCTCACAGCCTTTCTTATCGATATGAGTAAGATCAAGACAGAAATGAACCATTTTCTCAACGACCTCGAACTCCATTACGATGCAGTTGTCAAAGACTCAAAACTAAATTTACTGATACAACACTAATTAAAAATGAAAACCAAGATCATTGCCACAGTAGGCCCGGCATCATCCACCGAAACTGTTCTCCGTCAACTCATACAAGCCGGCGTCGACGTATTCCGACTCAATTTCTCTCATGGCGATTTCGAATTTTTCGATAACGTCATCAACACCATCCACTCCATAAACCGTCACGATCATACCCATATCGCCATCCTGGCCGATTTGCAGGGTCCCAAGATCCGTGTGGGCAAGGTCGAAAACGACCAGGTAATTCTGAAAGATAACGATATCGTGACCATCACCACCCAGGAAAGCATCACCACAGCCTCCCGCCTCTATGTAAGCTATCCCCTCCTGGCTAAAGAAGCCCGCAAAGGCGAGAAGATACTTATCGACGATGGCAAACTGCTACTCGAAGTGGTTTCTACCGACAAAAACACCGAAGTAAAAACCAAAGTGTTGCATGGTGGCATCCTCAAATCAAAAAAAGGAGTCAACCTCCCCGACACCAAAATATCCCAGCCCAGCCTCACCGAAAAGGACAAGGAAAACCTCGATTTCATCCTCAACCGCAAGATACAATGGATAGCCCTTTCTTTTGTTCGCAGCGCCAAAGACATCCAGGATCTGCGCAAGTAC
>CAZNRQ010000413.1:0-3692 GCA_964574845.1 uncultured Bacteroidales bacterium | reverse complement strand
TGGTGAACAATACGGCCAACGACGGTACCCCTTACGTGCTTACAGCCAATCACTGCTCGACAAGCAACGACTTTGCCTCATGGGTTTTCTGGTTCAAATGGGAATCGCCTACCTGCACCAACCCTACCACTTCGCCATCGTACAATTCGGTATCCGGTTCGACCTTAAAGGCCAGAAGTGCGGGTTCTGATTTTTGCCTGGTGCAAATGAACACCACTCCTCCCACCTCTTATAACGTATACTATGCCGGATGGGACCATTCGGGAACACCTCCCACATCAGGTATGAGCATACATCATCCCGACGGAGATATCACCAAGATATCGCCTTGCGGCGCTATGACCACTGCCACTTATAATTCGGCTCAATGCTGGCAAACCCCATGGACGGGAGCCGCCTGTACCGAACCCGGTTCATCGGGATCACCCATATTCGATCAGAACAAGCGCATCGTAGGACAACTCTTTGGTGGGCCATCGGCTTGCGGGGCCAGCCAGATGTGGGATTACTACGGCTGTTTCCATATCTCCTGGGTAGGCGGCGGCACCAGCTCGACACGACTGAGCGACTGGTTGGATCCGGGCAGCACGGGAGCCACTACCGTCAACGGTATGTATAACGGCAGTGGAGCTAACGTTGTGGCCAATTTCTCCGGAACACCTCTGGCTATTCCGGTAGGCGGAACCGTAAACTTCACCGACCTCTCGACAGGCAGTCCTACTTCCTGGGCATGGTCGTTCACGGGCGGAACACCTGCCACTTCCACCACCCAGAATCCTACCGCCATTCAATATAATACTGCGGGAATTTATACGGTTTCGCTTACAGCCACCAACTCAAACGGCAGCGATGTGGAAACCAAACTCAATTATATCACCGTGGGCGATCCACCTCCTGTGGCTAATTTTGTGGCCAATGTAACTTCTATTCCCGTGGGCGGAACGGTTAACTTTACCGACCTATCGGCGGGAACGCCTACTTCGTGGTCGTGGACCTTTACGGGCGGAACTCCGGCCAGTGCCACCACCCAAAATCCTACCGGCATTCAATACAATACGGCCGGTGTTTACGCTGTTTCGCTGACGGTGACCAATGCCGCCGGAACGGATAACGAAACCAAAACCAGTTATATTTATGTAGGCAGCAGCCCCGGCACCTCTACCTGCGACACCGTGCGTTTACCACTTCCGGGCAACCTGGTGATGTATTCCATCAGATATACCAACGGAGCCTATGGCTATGTTTCGGGCAACAACGGTTATTCCGATAAGGCCAAAGCCGACTTCTTTATGCCTGCATCACCTTACAACAAGCTGGTGGGTGTGTATTTCAAATTCGGCAAGGCCAAAAGAGTGCCTTCGCATGTGTTTAGCATTCCCGTTAAGGTGTGGAACAATTCAGGCCCCGGCGGTGCACCCGGAACGGTATTGCGGACAGACTCCATTCCTTTCATGCAGATATATAACGACGTAAACACGAATAAGTATACTTTCCTGGAATTCGCTACGCCAATGGATATGACAAGCTCATTCTATCTGGGCGTGGAATTGCCACAGGTGGCCGGCGATACCATTGTGCTGCTGACGAACAAGAACGGACAAACCTCGCCGGGAACGGCCTGGGAGCAGTGGAGAGACGGAAACTGGTATGCCTATTCCGATTCGCTGTCGTGGGGCTACAACCTTTCGCATGCTATATTCCCCGTGTTGTGTAAACA
Source organism: uncultured Bacteroidales bacterium (assembly GCA_964574845.1). GTDB lineage: Bacteria > Bacteroidota > Bacteroidia > Bacteroidales > CAIWKO01 > CAIWKO01. The sequence goes on along the minus strand of CAZNRQ010000413.1, from coordinate 1,975 downwards.
AGATTATGGTATGGAAGAAACCGCTGACAACGACATTTCTATCTATCCCAATCCTACCAATCAGCAATTCACTATTGATTTCGGAAGCAAGATGGCCGGTAATGCGGATGTGAAGGTCTTCAATTCGCTGGGAGCCCTGGTGAAAGAAATAGCTATGGACGCAAGCCCTGTATCGCAGATACAAATTGATATGGGCGAGCTACAAAGCGGTATTTATATTGTTAGTATTTCGAACGGTAGTCAGCGGTTTATACGCAAGCTGAGCCTGATGAAGTAAACGATAGGTCAAATAACAAATCTCAAAAAGCAAATAACAAATAAAATACAAAACTCAAATCTCAAACCTCAAATAAAACCCAAATAACAAATAGCAAAAAGCAAAACTTAAATAAAATACAAATAACAAATCGCAAAAAATAAGAAACAAATAAAACTCAAATTACAATTTCATACAAATACCAAACAGGAGAACAATACTGTTTGAAATTTTAAAAATTTGGATCTTTGAATTTATTTGAAATTTGATACTTGTTTTTTTGGTGCTTATACTTGTTGTTTGAATCATTTTGGCTAAAGCACATTAATCATAAAACATAAGGGACGAACGATGGTTTCGTCCCTTTTATCTTATATCTCAATTCAGTTATGTCTGATATTCTAAGTCTTCTTACCGAAAAAAACCTGGATAAAAACTCAGCCGAATGGCGCATTGCCGATAAGGTGATGCATCAGCAAAGGATAAGCACGGACGAGGCCTTGTATCTTTACGAACATGGCGAAGCCGGCTACCTGGGCGTACTGGCCAACCATATACGCGAACAAAAGAACGGCAAGCATGTGTATTTTATCCGCAATGTGCACCTGGAACCTACCAATGTGTGCGTGTGCAACTGCAAGTTCTGCTCTTACTCGAAAAAAAGCGGCGACAAGGATGCCTGGCGCCTGTCGATGCAGGAAATTACCGATACGGTGAGCGGCATTGCATCCGACATCTCGGAGATTCATATTACGGGCGGAACCCATCCCGAAGCCGACCTGAAATATTACGAAAAGATAGTGAAGACCGTGAAAAAGATCAGGCCCGACATTCATCTGAAAGCTTTTTCGGCCGCCGAGCTGCAATATGTTTTCGATAAGGAAGGAGTGAGCTATGACCAAGGTTTTAAGGTACTGATTGCCGCCGGACTGGATTCTATTCCGGGCGGAGGGGCCGAGATTTTTGATGAGGAGATACGCAAACGGATATGCCCCGAAAAGTCGACTTCGGAACAATGGCTGCGTGTGCATAAAGCCGCCCACGAGGCGGGTATTTTTTCGAATGCTACCATGCTCTACGGACATGTGGAGCAATATGCTCACCGCGTGGATCACATGAACCGCCTGCGCAAGCTGCAGGACGAAACGGGCGGCTTCAATGCGTTTATCCCCCTGAAGTTTCGTAACCAAAACAACGAACTCTCCGATCTGAAAGAGACCACCCTGACCGAAGATATGCGCAACTATGCCATTGCGCGCATCTTTCTCGACAATTTCCCCCACATCAAGGCTTACTGGCCCATGCTGGGCAAGCAGTCGGCACAGATAGCCCTGGGTTTCGGGGTGGACGATATTGACGGCACCATCAACAATTCTACTTCTATTTATACCTCGGCCGGCATGGACGAATCGACCCTGACCGTGGACGAACTCAGCGCCCTGATAGCGGCAGCGGGGTTTGTGGGGGCGGAGAGGTATTCGGATTATTCGTTAAGGGGCTGATAGGCTTTTAGGCTGTTAGACTATTAGGCTGTTAGGAGGAGGTTTCACTGCTGAGAGGCAGAGGAAATCACCTGTTTTCCTGTTTTCCCATTCCTCACATTATCCATAATGCTGTATTACTGATGTTTGCAGGTTTTGACGGTTCGATTCATTAGGTTTTTTATCGAAATGGAGGTTTCCGCCGCTTGGATGGAACTTCCAGCCACTTGGATGAAAC
>CAZNRQ010000412.1:0-3694 GCA_964574845.1 uncultured Bacteroidales bacterium | reverse complement strand
GTGGTGAAATAAAAAGAATGCCACTAAGGTCCAAAGGACTCCTTCGGAGCACCAAGGGACTAAAAAACACTAAAAAAGAAACCATCCTTGGTCTTATGTCGAAAAAATATGGTTATCATGCAACCTTATTAATGGTTTTATTGTCAATAGTTTGTTCAAGGCATTTAGGGTGTGAAAATTGGGCGGGCATCAAATACTTATAATAAGAAAGCGAATTTGGTATAATTAATAATAATATAGTCCCATGAAAAAGTCGTTACTTGTAATTGCATTCTTTCTAAATGTATGCTTTGCGAATGCCCAAATCAAATCTTATTCTATAGTTTATGATAGTATTACATTAATTCCTGATGGTCCAAATTGCCCTCCTGGATATTTAAATAATTTTCTTTTCATTAATCAGTATTCCCCTTGGCAAACAATAACAGATCCCAACATGATCAAATCGATCTGTATGGGAATCGAACATTCCTTTGCTGGAGATTTAGGATTTACGCTGATTTGTCCAAACGGACATTCAATGGTAATTGATGGAAACGACCATTCAGGAGGATCATATTTAGGACAAGCCAACGATCACGACAGTGTTCCCGCCTGTGATCCAAACGCAAATCCCCCTGGCATTCCCTGGACCTATTGCTGGTCGGCCCTATATCAGCAACAGGGCTACCTAAACACACTTGACGCTGGACAATCCCCAATTCCGGCTACTGACACCCTGACTCATACAAATTATTTTACCCCGGACAATCCCTTTAGTCAACTGTTGGGCTGCCCGATAAATGGCACATGGAATTTGCAAATAAAGGATAATTGGGGAATTGATAATGGCTATATTTTTTGGTGGGAGTTACAGTTGCCTGATCCGGCATCAATGGATACTAGTTGGTTATTCCCAAATCATGGGGCGAATAACGGAGTAATAACAATTGATATCGTTGGCAATACCTTTCAACATGGGGCTACTGTAAAACTAACTAAAATGGGTCAGGCGGCACTGACGCCGGCAAATATTTCAATGGTCGACACGGTAAATAACTATTCGAAAATCAGTGCTTCTTTTAGTTTTAATAATGAATCCATTGGATTATGGAATGTAGTTGTAACTAATCCTGATTCCAGTATAGTTACTTTTACTGATGGATTTAATATGGAACCAACCATCAAGTCCCTTTGGGTTGATATTGTTGGTCCCAGTTTTATGAGGCCAGAACAGGCTGCTTATTTTGTTATTCCTTATGGAAACTCGGGGAACGTAGATGTATCATCACCGGAAATTGTTATTTGGTTCCCAAAGGAATGCAGGGGGAAATTAAGTGTAAGCCTCACCGACACCGCTTTTCTTATGGATTCATTGCAACTTCAACCCTTATATTCTTCCGACAGCATTGGTTTTCTGGCAATACTTCCAAAATTGCGATTTGGCGATTTTGGTCAGCTATATCTACAATTAACGGCACCTTTAGCGATAGATTCCCTTTTACTTAATGTCAGAATTGCAGATAATATTTACATGCCCGATGTATCTGTTGCAAAAGCGAACCCCATAGTAAATAATCCTAATTCAAAAGATCCTTTATTTAATGTCTGCAGTAAAATATACACTAAAAAATGGCCAATAAGTGGGGGAGTATTTGGATTAAACCATTACGAAACTGATCATCCAATTATTATTCTCCCGGTTTTCGACAATCAGGGAAATGTCATCGACAGCACTGCATTTACTCAGGAATCTACTCAATGGAACGACCACATTATACAAGGTGTACCGGCAACTATTGAAAATACTTTCAGTACTTATCATATGGTGGCAAGTGGTTGCACCCAACTTCCTCAATCAGACATTGACAGCCTCAGACAAAAGTATAACTTGTCAGGAATAACATACCATCAGGAGCAACCTTTTAAAAATGAAGGAAACAATCGTTTTGATGCCATAGGTATTTTAGAATATTGGGCAGAACAATGTTCTTTTAATAATGGCAATGGGTTTATACCCAATTCTCTTGAAAGCAATAATTATGAGGGTGATTTATGGCGCAGTGCCTTTAATATGGGACAGCGGAATAATATTATCATACTAGGTCAGGACAATTTTATGAAGAAAAAACGAATGGTTACAGGCAAATATAAAAACGTCCCGGTAAACTACCCGCAAGATCCTAATGAAAAAGCCGGTCCCACTGGTTTTGGAAGTCAGCATTATATTATTCCTGGCGAGACCCTTAATTATATGATACATTTTGAAAATCTTGACAATGCTACAGCCTCTGCTCAAGATATTATTGTTATTGACACACTGGATGCAAATGTGGATTGGAAAACATTTTCTATGGATGGTTCTAGCCATATTCCATCTGATCTGCAAATAGATACAGTTCATGGTATAATTAAATGGATCTTTAATGGCATAAATCTGCTGCCCAATGTTACTCCACCTGAAGGTGAAGCATGGATACTTTATCATGTCAACCAGAATAATAATTTATCAACCGGCACCCAGATCAGAAATAAAGCATCAATAACCTTTGACGTTAATCAGCCCATGATTACTAATGAATGGATTAACATCATTGACAGGGGTGTCCCCGAAAGTGCAGTAAAGCTTCAAACAACTTATCTTGATTCTACTTCGTACCGCATATATTGGTCGGGAAACGATGATTTTCTGGGTTCGGGTATAAAAGAATATTCTGTTTATTATTCTGACAATCTAAATAACCCTTATTGTTTATTGATTAAAACGACCGATTCATCGACTGTCTTCACCGGTATAAAGGATTCTACTTACTATTTTTATAGTATTGCTTCGGATAATGTAGGCCATATTGAATCTCCTCCGGCTTCTTATGACCTGGAATTAAAAACTATTGATATTACTGGAGTGAGTGAATTGGGACAGAAAAACGGGTACAATATTTTTCCTAATCCTGCGACCGAAACCATAACTATTGAGAACATATCGTTTATTAAAACCGAAAGTATTTTTATTTATAATCAGCAAGGGCAACTTATACTCAAGCGTTCAATGCAAGATGCCAAAACCTCAATAGATATAAGCAGTCTAAGCAATGGCCTGTATCTTATTAAGATCAGCAATTTGAATGGATTTGTAGTGAAAAAGTTCTTAAAACAATAATTCTGTTTTTCTTGCTCGTGCCATACCCATTCGACCGACCCTAAAATCTCTATCCCCCGTTGGGCTCATCCTCCAACCATAATCTGTTATAGCCCCTTTTTTCAACCTGTCCCGCATCCTACCTCCGGCGGATCGGGAGGGCTGGGGTTCTTAATCAAATTAATCATTAAAACCAAGTCAATCAGCGCTTGCCTGCCGCTAGGCAGGGTTCAGACTATGGTAGGGGCGTATTGCATACGCCCATCGGCGCCTGCTGCCGCACGATTGCATCATGTGGTGTATCAACTTGGCTCGCTCGGATTGATTCCGTCAGTGAGCGGACGAGAGAGGGGGACAGTCTTTATTGTTTCCCATAAATTAATTGCCAAACCCCATAATTATCTTTACGATACAAATAATAATCATTTTCACCGCTATATTTTACTATAGAGTCATTCTTCTTAAGTACATTTTCTAATTCAAAACTGCTATTCCCCAAATGATGAACTTTTTCATCAATAGTAATATTGGGCACGTGTTTTGAATCATGTTTAATTGTTGATATTATGCCATGGA
>CAZNRQ010000411.1:0-3695 GCA_964574845.1 uncultured Bacteroidales bacterium | reverse complement strand
GTTCTGTGCTGCCAGCAGCGCATCGATGGCAGCTGTGGTAAACGATAGGAAATTGTCGTAACCCGGCTCGGCCTTGCGCTGGCGGCACCATTGGTTGAAGCGGTTGAAATCGGCACAAAAAGTGAGAATAACAGGAGCCTGCAATACCATATTCTGTTTAAAATGGTATTCCCAGAGTTTTTTCTTTTTGGCCTCGTCGCGTGTAACGATGATGCTGTATACTTGCATATTGCCTGTGGTGGAAGCGCGGAAACCTGCTTCGAGTATTTGTTTGAGCACATCTTCGGCTATGGGGTCGGATTTGTATTTGCGTATAGTCCGGTGATCCATTATAGTCTTAATAGCATCCATATTGTTTATTTTTTCTTTTTATTTCTGATTACGTTTCTAATCTCTTTGTTCAGTTGGTTTCGTTTCATGCGGTTGATGGCCGTCTGGCCCATCAGTTCGCGATGAGCGTTGCTGCCTATCCAGCGTGCGGTGCGGTCGTCCGAATTCATCAGCGCTTTTGACAGTTGCAGAGCTTCGGCATACAGGGCCAGGTTTCGCTTGCCTATCTGCCGCAGTGCCCAGTTCACGGCTTTTCGCACAAAATTACGCGGGTCAGTGGCATGCTGAATGATCAGCGGCAGAAATTCCCTGAACGAAGCATCATTGCGTTTTTTATCATGCACAGCCAGGCAGGCTATCATCACAAAACCGGCCCGCCGAACGAATTCGTGCTCGCTATCGGTCCATTCATAAATTTTGTCCACGGCAAAAGGGGTTTTGTCGAAGAGATTGCTGCAGCACTGGTCGCAGATATCCCACGAATTGAAATCGCGCACCCACTCGTCCATTTGAGTTTTGGTCACTTTAGCGGGATCGTCTACCATAGTGGCCAGCATACGTGCTTCGTGAATGCCGGTTTCCCATAGTTGAAGGGCCAGGTTGTGATTCATGCGGTATTCTATCGACAGTTTGCGGATAAAAGGCAGTGGCACACCTAAGGCCTTATCGGTGGCAATTCCGTAATGCTGCATCCCTTTGCGGTTGGATTCGCTTCCTGCAGATTCCAGCAATTTAATGATTTCGTTCAGTGCATTCATGATCTATTCAATTAAAAGAAGGCCGTCGTTGGTGGCAAACCACTTGCGGTTGCGGCTGTCGACGGCTATTTTATTGATGAAGAAACTGGGTATACAAGAATTTAATGGATTGTAGAGGTTCCATTTGCTGCCTTCCCAGCGGATAATGCCGTTACCCGAACCGAACCACATCACACCTGTGTTGTCCATGCAGGGTTTATAGTCAGTGAATTTCTGCAGGCCTGAATTATCCGATGTGAAGAAGGTCCACTGCTCACCGGCTATTTTGATCAACCCGCTCCAATACACCACCCAAACTATGCCCGAAGGGTCGGCATATATGTCGTTCACCTGGTTGTTGGGCAGTTCCGAGTTGTTTTTCTGATAAACGATGAATTCTGTCCCGTTGAATTTTGCAAAGCCATTGTTGGTGGCTATCCATTTATTATTTTTTTTGTCTACAGCCAAAGCATTCACCAGGTTGTCGGGTAGTTTCGAATTTTGTGCTGTATAAGCGGTCCATTGCTGACCATTGAAGGAAGCCAACCCTTTGTCGGTGGCAAACCACATCACCTCGTTGTTGTCCTGAGCCATGGCGGTCACATGCACATCGGTCAGGCCAGAGTTTTGCGGATTATAGTTCACCCAGTTAGTATCATTATAAAGATACACCCCGTGATATCGCGTTCCAATCCACTTGCGGTTGTTGTTATCCACCAGAATGGTGGTCACAAATTTATCCCTGAGACCCGAGTTGGTAGAATCAAAAATAGTGAAATCGTAGCCGTTGAACATCACCAGCTTCCCCCCGAAAAAACAATCACCTGTGGCAAACCACACCTGGTCCATATTGTCAGTGGTCAATGTCTTGATGATGTTGTCAGGGATCTTCGAGGTGTTCATGTCAAAGACCTTACAGTTAATGGTTGGGGATTGCCCATAGGCAAAAGCCATCATAAAAAGCCAGATCAGAATGCCCGGGACTGAGTTTCTCATGGCTTTTTGGGTTTGTATTTTGAGACCTGAAGAATCTGTTGATAATCTTTCAATTCAATAAGTTTTTTCAGGTTGATCTGTCCGGTGTTGCGGATATAATCCCTGACGATCTGCCAGCCTATCCAGGTTCCGGTGCGGGCGGGCGATTCCTTGCCGAAGGCGGTGGTAAAGGGTCCGTCGCTGATGAATTTCATGAAGGCCGTGTAATCTTTGCTGTAAAGCATCTTATTGTTGATAAAAAAGGCCCACATTTTCGATTCATTATTATAGCACCAATCGAGTTGCTTTTGAGAGTATTCCATTTTGATGCTGTCGGGCGTTTCGGGTAGCAAAGCATCGATGAAAAACTGCAACTTGCCGCTGTAACCCATATAGTCGAGGCAGGTAGCATCCTTCAGTTCTTCATAATCGTAGTATTTTGCAATGGCCTGGGCGCAATCTTTGGCAATATATTCCTTAGTCATCCCATGACGTATGAAGGCCGGTAAACCGAAATTGGTATAGAGCGGATAGTCTTTCCCGAGGTACATGTCCAAAGCGATGATGAGGACGCTGTCGGCATATATCACAGGGTTTTCGAAATCCATACCGCACACATAAGTGTAAACCTGCGGCAACCTATGATCAGGGAAATAATAAGCGAAATAGGACAAGGCCCCGGATAGCTCTTTTTCGAGTCCGCTCAGATCGGGATACTGCTTCTGCACTTCCTCGTAGTTCTTTATCATCTGGGGATCGTTCAGGTAGTCCGATATCTGTTTGATGTTGGCGGGGTCGTTCAGATCGCCATCAAGAAAGAAACTGTATTTTGGTTTTAGCTTCAGCAGTTCGTTCTTCAGGTCTTTTTTGTTGATGGTAAAAAGGTCCTTATCGTAGCGGTTGATCTTTACCACCACTTTCTTTTCTAATTTTGGGGCATCAATTTTATTGTCTTTTTTATGATTGCAGCTGCAGGCAGCTAATATGAGGAAGCAGAATATCAGCGGGCTTAGTATGAGAAGACGTTTCATCCGTGTATGTTTATATTTTAGTGCAAAATTATTATTTAAACTGATTTTGTCGTTGCTTATTATATTAATTTTGCTGTAAATTAAATCAGTGTATTATGAAAAAGGTTTTGATTTTAATTGTTTTGTTATTTGCATTCTATGGACTGAAAGCTCAGGACAGAGCTTTTAATTTTGGATTGCATGGCACGCCCAATCTTAGCTGGATGAAATCCAATGTGGATGGCGAGGTATATAAATCCGACGGGGCCGGTATGCATATGGGCTATGGTGCCGAATTCAACTACTTCTTTGTACAAAATCTCGGGATTGGAACGGGTGTCGACATCGTTTACACAGGAGGAAAAATGACGTATCATACCGCCTGGAAACATGATGTCAATAATGTTGAGGTTGTGGATACAGGAATACTGGCAAGAAAATATAAACTTCAGTACCTTCAGGTTCCTTTGGTGTTTATTGGGACAACCGGAAATATGCTGGGCAAATTTGCTATTTACGCTAAATTTGGGTTGGGCACTGCTTTCAAGCTGAGCGCTAAAGCCAACGATGAATTCCGAAGTGCAGCTGCTCCCGATACGCCTCTAACAGCCGATAATAAAAATATCACCAAAGAGGTTAGTTT
>CAZNRQ010000410.1:0-3705 GCA_964574845.1 uncultured Bacteroidales bacterium | reverse complement strand
AAAAAAAAATGTGTATTGAAGGGGATGTGGTTAATGTTAGTCTGGTTGATCCTATCAGTTTTGGATTGTTTACTTTGTCGGTTTTGAGCCATAAAAGGGAGTATTATGTTTCGGGTAATGAGGAATACGTTGATAAAATGGTGGATACCTACTCGGAGAAGATGATGTTGAATCTTGGAATTTATCATTGTAAGCATTACGGGATGTATTTTACGAATGAGAAGGTGTTTTACATTAATAAGTACATCAACAATCTTTTCATTAATGAGATGTTTGTTTTTATCCAGACTCAGATCATGTTCTATCCTCACATTGTTGTGAGCTATGCTATAGATAATTATTTAGCAATATTCGGGATTCATGAGAGTGAGTTGCAAAAGGGAAGTATTTTGCGATTGTGGTCGAGAAAGAAAAAAATATATTCTTATTTAAAATGATTATAAATAAGCGTTAAATGATGCCAAATGGAGATAAAATGACTCGGTAATTGTCTTACAATATAACTTTAATGATATGGAAGCATTTTTTGATTTTGAAATTGAGAGCATGGGCGGGAACCAGACGTTTCTGTTTGCTCCGACAAAAACAATTTTATCGATGCCTGATGTGATTGATAATTCTATCATTTCGGAGATATCCTTTTTATCGGGTTGTGGGTTTTTGGAAGGAAAATATATACCAGGAACCCTAGATTTTTCAGAAAAGTCAGTTCCCAGCCAGGGAGGGGATTACTTCAGTACGGTTGTGAGCGGTATGGTGCCGAAACTTACTAAGGAATATCTGAATTTGTTTACTCAGATGCTGAAGCAAAGATTTATGCTGAATGTGGTAGACAACAATGGTAGCAAGAGAATTGTAGGAAGTATACGCGCGGGTGCGAAGTTTTCTTTTGAACAGGCATCATCTACCACTCCGGCAGGTGCGAGTGGGTTTAAGTTTCAGTTTACGCTGGACAGCCCGGTGCCTTCGCCTTTCTATATGGTATAGTTGTGTCCTTTGCAATGACGTAGGGACTGTATTAATATTGCATTGTAATTACGCGATGCAATATGGAGTATTGGAATTTAGTTATTGAAAACAAAGCAGACAATCAGGATGTCGTTGAAATTTTTGTTGACGGCATCATAGGATCGAGATGGGATGAGTATTCGAAAGAATATGTTACCCTGACAAAGGACCAGCTGCAGAAACAACTCAAAGCATTGGGCGATATCTCGGCCAAACAAATTGTAGTATACATTAATTCTTATGGTGGTGATGTTAATCATGGTGTTTCGATGCATGATATGCTCGCTATGCATAAATCGACTGTGATTACTGACCAAAGGGGACATACGGCGTCGGCCGCTTCGATATTGGCGCAGTGTGCCAGTCCAGGTATGAGGAAAATGAGCGCCAATGCTCTTACTCTAGCTCATAATGCATCTACTGTTGCCTGGGGAGATAAGAATGAAATGAAGACTGCTCTGAGTGATCTTGAAAAGGTGGACGAATCGCTGGCTAAAATTTATTCGAAGAGATCGGGTAAACCTGTAGCTGATTGTCTGGAACTGATGAATAGAATGAATGGCAGGGGGGAGTGGCTTACTGCTGATGAAGCTAAGGACTGGGGACTGGTGGATGAAGTTTATGAGCCTACTAAGATGGCTGCATGTATAGATGGTGATCTACTCAAGAAATTTGGATTGCCTGATGTGCCGAAAAGCAAATTGGATTTAGTTAACTCGAAATATATACCCAAAAACGAAAACAGTATGGAAATTAAATGGAAAGATGTCTGGACATCTATAAAATCCTTTTTTGATTTTTCGACACCAGGTGATGAGAAATCGAATATCAATGCAGAAAAAACGATTGATAATCTGAATGCCGAGCTGACAGCGCGACAAACGACTATCGATACCCTTACCACTGAACGGGATGCGGCCAACGCTTCGCTGGCTACAGCCAATGCAGAAAAAACTACCCTTACAAATGATTTGGCTACGGCTAATGCTACTATAGAAACTCATGTTGCAACAATTGCTGCTCATGAAGCTACCATAGTTACGCTGAAAAACAATGCCGGTGCTCCTGCAGCCAATCCGATTGTGAATACAGATCCTAAAAATCCTGATGAAGACGAAAAACCTGAGCTCATGGCTAACAGCGATGATTTCATGACGAATGTTAATAACATCAGGAAGAATTTCCTTGGAAAGAAATAATTCAGTTAAAAATCCAAGTTATCAAACAATAAATTCAATTAATCAATAAATTTTAAAAAAATGGCAAATACAGTTGTTGACATTACTGGACTTAGCAGGGATTGCAAAGTTTACCAGAAAGATTTAAGAATGCTTCCTTATGCAGTCCTTTTGGACGTGCTGGCTGCCCATGGCATTAATTTGTTTCCGGGTGTGCAAAACAAGGATGTTATTACCTACCTTGAAAGACAAGGAGGAATTGCACGTCCTTATAAGGTTGGTTTAAACATCAGAAAGGCTAATATCGGTAAAATGGTAGAAAGCGAACTGAAAGTTGAAACCGCTTATGCTTCTATTGTAGATAATATCCAAAACTACAAAGAAAAGATTATTATTACCCCTACTGATTTGGTTGGCTCAAACGTCACCAAAACTCATCCTTTCCAGGTTACCATGATGATGACTATTATCCGCACTTTTGCCGAGGATCTGCTTTATGCTATTTTCTCCGGAAAAAGAGATACTGATGATCTGTCTCCATTTGGTTGTTTCAATGGATTTGATACAATACTGGACGCTGCTATTGTTGCCGGTGAAGTATCGAATGCCAAAGGAAATATGATTGACAGCGGTTCGCTGGCTGCTCCTGCAGCAGGTCAGACCACTGCGCTGGATAACCTGATAGCATGGTTGCGCCAGGCTGATCAGAATTTATTGAAATCGGCCCGTTTGCTTATGCCAAAACCCATTTACAATAACTTAATTGATTGTCTGGAAAATAAGTATCAGTATAAGGATGCTGATATAAAAGCTCTTTCTGCTTACATCAGTAACAAAAATGCCGGAGAACTGGAAATTGTTCCTTCGACCATTATGGGTACAGGTGACAGAATTATGCTTGTGAACACCGGATTGGGTGAGAGTATTCTTGATTTCGGTATGAACTCGATGGGTGATGCTGATTATGTTCAACTGCAGCCGACGGCCGGTGGCGATGATCCGAATAATTTCTACTATTGGATTCAGGGCGATTATGGAACACGTATACGCAGTTTCCACAAAAAGGCCATCATGATCAACGAAGGAACTAATGTTGCCAACTCATTGAGCGGTGATTATCGTTCTTAATTAATTAACTCAGTACTAAACTTTTTAAATTAAAAGGAGAAAAATTGAAATGAGAACATCAACGAAAATTTTACGCGCTATCGGATTTGTATGCATGATGCTTTTTGTAGTATTAGCACTTGTGATTCCTACTATTGCCTTAGGGCATATTTCTGTTAATTCCGGTTATTTGCACCTTTCTGTAATAGGAATTGGTTTTGCAAACTTAACCGATGAATCCCTTTCGAATATGACTAATCCCGATAGCGTTGAGAATATGGGAGGATTCGGTATAGTCGCCTACCTTGGACTAAGGTCGCATATTTCAACCTATCCTTCGCCTGCAGATCCGAATAGCCCTACTACTGTGGAAGGATTGTGTAAATTGACTGGTAATTATGCTTTTTTACCC
>CAZNRQ010000409.1:0-3711 GCA_964574845.1 uncultured Bacteroidales bacterium | reverse complement strand
ATATGCTTCAGTCAGGGTTTCTGGTGCCGGTGCATCCCAATTCGGAATTTGGTATTTTTTCAAATATCTTTTTGGAGATAGGAGATGAACAATCCATTGAAAACGATCTCAGCACCTACAGTTCACACTTGAAGAACCTGAAGTTCTTCGCAGAAAACGCAGGAAAGGACACCCTCTTTCTGATTGATGAGTTCGGAAGCGGGACCGAACCCCTGCTGGGAGGAGCCATTGCTGAAGCAACCTTACTGGCGCTTAACGAAAAAAAATCTTTTGGCGTGGTTTCTACCCACTACTCAAATCTTAAAGAACTTGCCGCTAAAACCAGCGGTATCATCAACGGCTCCATGCTTTTTGATGTGAAAAACCTCTTGCCTTTATATAAACTTCTGATTGGGAATTCCGGTAGTTCCTATGCGTTCGAGATTGCCGAGAAGATTGGCTTTCCATCTGACATCATTTCAAAAGCCATTACTTTGGCAGGGGAAGAGAAGATCACCTTTGAGAAACAGTTGCAAAAATTCGAATCAGACCAAGAGGAGTTGATCAAGCAGCAGGAAAAGATAAAAATTGCTGATGATTTTTTTGCCGATATGATTGACAAATACCAGAGACTTCTGGGAGAGATAGAATCTGACAAAAAGAACATTTACGATGCGGCCCGCAAAGAAGCAGCTTCACTGATCCAAAAAGCCAATGCAGCTATTGAGAAAACTATTAAGCAGATCAAAGAGGCCAATGCTGACAAAAAGATCACACAGGAGGTAAGAACGGAGTTAAAAACATTGGAAGAAGAGATCATTCAGGCCTTGCCGGAAGTGGTTACTGAAAGGAAAACATCTGTGATAAAAAAGCCCAAACTGCCTGCCATAAAAATTGAGAAAAAAGAACTTCCTCCTCCTGAGAAAGGAAGCTATGTGAAAATTCCCGGGCAGAATGCGATAGGAGAAATCAAGGAGGTTAGAGGTAAGCAGGCTAAGGTGCTATACAATAATCTGACCATGAACATACCGATTGAGAGTCTGGAAACCGTCAGCGCTCAGGAATTTCAGGCATACCTGAAAAAAAAGACCAAAAGCAACTACTCCGAGCTTTACAATAAAATTCATGACAAAGTTTCCGGTTTTAAAAACACTTTGGATGTAAGAGGTTGTCGGGCAGAAGAGGTATATGCCATCATCGAAAAACAGATAGACGATGCTCTGTTGTTGAGAAATTTTGAATTCAGCATATTGCATGGCAGGGGTTCAGGCGTATTGCGCAGGGTGATTCGTGAAATTCTTTCGGCACATCCCGATGTGATTTCCTATGCCGATGAACGCATAGAGAACGGAGGCGATGGTATTACCCTCGTGAAATTGAAATAAAATTGGTTTAATAATTGATAGAGCATCCCAAATCTAAAAAAAATGAGAACTTTTGCACTAATAGCTATTATGGTAGCTACCTTAATAGTTCCGGCCAATATTTCAGGCCAAAAATCAGTTAAAACACAAAACAGCCGCGATAATGTCTTTATTCTGACAGACCAAAATTTCGCCAAAACCATAAAAAGCGGTATTGTTTTGGTGGATTTCTATGCCACCTGGTGCGGACCCTGTAAGATATTTGCTCCAAGACTGGAAGAAATAGCCCTGGAAATGGGGAAAAAAGTAGTAGCCGGAAAGATGGACACAGACCGCAATCAGGTTACTTCACTCAAATATAACATTAAGTATCTGCCCACTATTATCATATTCAAGGACGGAACCGAAGTGAAACGTTTTATTGGATTGCAGGAGAAAGAAACCATAGTGGATGCCATTAACGAACTACAGTAATAACATGGAAAACGAAGAAAACAAAGAACCCTTAAAGAAAAGTTTTTCGGAGCGTGTAAAAGCCTCTTTTCAGATCAGACACTTTATCGGACTGTTTGTGGGTGCGGCCGGCGGCTTCGCCTATTACTATTTCGTAGGTTGTCAGAGCGGAACCTGCGCCTTAAAGTCGAATCCTTTTTATAATATTGTACTCGGATTGTTATTGGGATACCTGATAGCAGATATGATAAAATTCAAAAAGAAATAACTCCCGGCCCTGCATGGCGAACAACATCCTTCATAGTATAGGCAAATACGCCTCACTGGTTAAGATCAGCCATACTATTTTTGCTTTGCCTTTTGCTATAATTGGTTTTCATCTGGCCCTATCCAACCAGTCATTCGAATTCGATTGGCAAAAGTTTCTGCTTATTATACTGTGTATGGTTTTTGCCCGCAATTCCGCCATGAGTTTTAACCGCATCGCCGATAAAAAATATGATGAAAAGAACCCAAGAACACAGAATCGCGAGATCCCGGCAGGAAAAGTAAGTGTAAGGAACGCCATAATATTTCTTTCGGCCAACATCGTTCTTTTTGTAGTTTGCACCTATTTTATCAATCCTCTGGTTTTTTATCTTTCGCCTGTTGCCCTGGCGACCATTATGGTTTATAGTCTGACCAAGCGGTTTACTTATTTGTGTCATTTTGTGCTGGGACTGGGCCTTTCGCTGGCGCCTATAGGTGCTTATCTGGTGGTTACAGGGGTTTTCGATGTTCTGCCCCTTATGCTATCCTTTGCAGTTTTGTTCTGGGTGGCAGGTTTCGATATCATTTATGCCCTGAACGATATTGCCTTCGACCGGGAGCATCATTTAAAGTCTGTGCCGGCCCGATTCGGGATAAAGAAATCTCTCATTATCTCAGCTTTAGTTCATGTGGTCTCCATGGTATTCATAATAATAGCCGGGGTGCTTTATTCGGGGGGGATTTTCTTTTGGATAGGCGCATCTGTCTTCAGTTTTTTCATTATTTATCAACATGTAATTGTTAAACCCAGCGATCTGAGCCGTATCAATCTGGCATTTTTTACTCTGAATGGCTTTTCAAGCCTGATTTTCCTGATTTTTTTCCTGCTGGATTATTATTTCTGATTTTTATATTTTTTTCTTTTGTTTTTGGTTGTCTTAACTTATTTTTGCAATAATTAATAGACAATCCATTATGAAACGACTAATTCTGTTTTCGTTGATCTTCACTTTCAGTTATGCGCTGATTGCACAAAACCTGACCACCGACAGTCTTTTCAAGGCCGATGACCAGCAAGCCGAGAAACTGTACAATGAAGGAGTTACCTTATTTCAGGACAAGCATTATGCTGATGCCATGGCCAGATTTACTGAAGCCATCGGTCTTAAGAATAACTTTGAAAAGGCTTATTTTAATCGTGGTTCCGTGAAAATGGAAACCGGTGATTTTGCGGGAGCTGAGCAAGACTTTACCTCTTCCATCAATCTCAGCCCCTCAGCTAAGGCTTATTTTGGACGCGGAAAATCGAAGTACGAGAGGAACCTTGCGGATGAAGCCATTTCGGATTTCAGCAAGACCGTTGAATCGGATTCCAACTACGCCCAGGCATACTATTACCGGGGTGTGTTGCAGTTCCAGAAAAAGGAATACGAAAAAGCCGTCAAGGACTTCACCTCGGCCATACGTTCGAAACCCGATTATGCTTACGCCTATAACGACCGCGGTAGCGCCATGCTAATGCTGGAAAAACCACAGGATGCCGAAGCCGATTATATCATGGCTAATAAACTCAATCCAAACATGGCCTTTACTCATAACAACCTGGGTAGTGTCAGAAAAAAACTCAACAACCTGAAAGGTGCCATTGATGAATATTCCTTATCCA
>CAZNRQ010000408.1:0-3718 GCA_964574845.1 uncultured Bacteroidales bacterium | reverse complement strand
GATCATTATATCGTAGCGATCCGAATAGGCAATAAAGATGGGTCAAATATGAAGTGAGTAAGCGGCGTCTCTGGTGCCGGTGATATTTTCAATAACATCGTCTATATGGTAGAAAAAGATAGTCAGACGCCATCATACGCACCACAAGCAAACGCACAAGTCGCACCGTATCTCCATATTACCAAACCATTAGCGCAGAGTATTTTTTCTCTTGATACCAAACTGTCTCCAGATTTACAATGACTCAAATTCGAATTTTCCACAAATATCCCATACACAACATATCAATGGATGATAGATAAAAAAATACTTTCTACGCCTATCCGAATACCACAAGTTGGTACGCATACAGCGAGCGTTACTTTATTTTCTGGCAGTTCAATAATAGAAACCCGCGAGATGCAATTCCAAGTACAAGAATAAAAAAAATACCTGATTGTTCAGATACTTTCTCTATTATTTTACGTACTATTATTTTTCTATACTATCGTTTCCTTCTGGTATACCATTGGTCATTCAAGCTACCATTTTTTCTGTTTCTCAAGCATATGTTATTAATACATTATAGGTGTCTCGATCGATTCTCTTATCAAAACCTACATGCGAAAATTCTATTGATCATACTTCTTTTCAGAATAATCAAAGTGCAACATTAAGAGAAGCTTTAATATCATTAACCGTTTTGATAGTTTTAACCGTCTTCATGGAATCATCTAAAGATCAACGATGTTCTCTAAAAAGTATTGAATTCGCCATGTAGTATATGTTATACAATAAAAGTATTGAAAAATTACTATAATGATTTAAAATGAAATGTCAAGGTTAAGTAAAAGAAGTCCAAAACAGTAAAATTGCGATCTCATGAAAGATTTCAATGGTTCCTACACGGTGCATGGAGTAAAGAAATTTTCAATGAATGGTACATAAACAAATACCTGAGTAATCAGGTACGTTCTTGCCCAATCCTGCGTCATACTATTCTATAAAAACTAACTTGACATATGATATAATATATGTATAACATATTCACTAAAATAAAAAGGTAATAAACAAAACTAAAAACTAAAAAGTAAAAAATGAAAAAAACATTAAGATTAAAATTGTTTATATGTTTGTTTATAGCAAGCATATCAGTCGGTCATGCACAATCCAGTTTAACCAACAATTGGAACACACCTACAATTGCTCCATACAACTGGATTATGGACAGTAAGGTATCCCCGGGAGATGGCATCTACACGATTGAAAAAAATGTCGTTCTGGTTCCTTACGTTCAAGGGGGAGATACCTTGTATGGATCCATGGATTCCTGTACGTATCTGAAAAAATTTACTTTGCAAGGCACACTTCTCTGGACGGTAACATTTCCTACCGGTATCACATTCAGTGATACTGTCGGAGAACCTGGTAAAATAAAAGTTCTTTCGGACGGGATTCTTCTGCTCTGCAACTGGGGTATCGCTAAATACACTTTCGGTGGAATGCAAATGTTTAGTACCGTTTACCCACAGAGTTCATTCGATCTTTACGGATTCTTTGGCGGAAGTCAGTACGTTGATTACATCTGGGATGATGTATTCCAGAACAATGGAACAACTATTACTATGGGACATCTCAGTCACTGTGACAGTGTAGGTTGTTATACGACGAACTATATCTTCAACTGGATCAATCCATCTGGCGCGATTGTTGATACACTCAGTATCAACAGAAATGCAGAGATGTATTTTACACAACAAAATAGTTCCCTCTATTTTGCCTACCTCCAGAACGGGGCTATTATGATAGAACGAGTAAATTTACAAACAAAAGCTGTTACCTTAGTTATGAATTGTCTCTATGCACCTTTTGGTGTGTGGGATATTAACAAGATCATTAGTCTGCACAAGATGCAGAACGGCTTCCGTCTCGTTACATCAAATCTGAAGGATTGGGATTACAATTATAATTCTACTCATCCACCGACAAATTATTTTGTAGAAGTAGATACCATCGCAAATACAATGATTGCTGATGTGTATGTACAAAATAATACTAAACTGAAACCTTGTTTGGATGAATGGACTTCAAACGTTCAGGTCGGAGACACTATCTATGTATCTACGGAAGATGCAAAAATGATCAAATGGGATTATTCACACCAGATCCATGTGTTTGATTTATTAGGACCACAAGAAAAGATTTATGGAACAGCGAGGATTGCTTTGTTCGGTGATAAATTACTTTGTGTCACCAATGATTCAATTCTTACAACCATCGATTCTATTGTAGGAAATACAACGTACATTACCGAACACAAAGCATCGGTAATACGTGTTTTGGATAGGAATCTCAACGTATTAGCCCAAGACACATTGGCAGGATATGCTATCAATCAATTTGACCTGAATGCTATTGATTCGACATCATTTACATTCAGTGGTTGGTGGTATACACATCCATCTATGCTTTCTTACTGGTCATTTAATTCAATTATGACCGGGATGACTGAACAAATACCATCGCAGTCTACCATCACTATCTATCCGAATCCAACTACAGACTATATTACTATTAGTGGCGTGAAAGAAGGAACGTTGATGAGAATCATTGATTACTCTGGGCGTGTTGTATGGGAAAAATCTTATCAGGGAAAAATCGATGTTTCTGATTTTATTCCTGGTATGTATTGTGTTCAGGTAGGGAATGTTATTAAGAAGTGTATCGTGCAGTAATGGTCAATAGATAATGAAGCTGGTGGTTTTTCCATCAGCTTTTTTTTGTTCTGAAGTTATATGTATTAGGACTTGACATTTAATAGTAAATATATATAAGATAAATAAACAAAAAAAAAGAAAAAAAAATGAAAAAAGTAACATCAATAATTGGAATGTCGCTGATCGTTGGAGTTATCATTTTGGTAACTGCTTGTGGAAATTCAACTCCTCGTGAGAGAAAATCCCATCAGCAGGTTATCAATACCGACAGTATCAATAAACGTCAACAGTACATCGCTGATAGCATTGCTTGGGTTACCGACTCACTCAATCGTGCCATCCGTGAAGCCAAGGTGGACAATATGTTGAATTCAATGGACCTCAGCAAACTCGGTATTCCCATAAACTGGTCTGGAGCAAAAGTAGTCAACGCAAGTCAGTATCTCAGCCCGGAAAATAATGAATTGGATGGGGGAGTACGCTACGCGATTATCGGTGCTACAGATGAGGAGACGTACGGAGCTATGAAAAAAGGATTCAACGAAAAACCTGGACTATGGATGACCGTATTTACTGCGGTATCACCTATAGTAAAGGGAATCAAAGAATTCTTAGTTCTGCCGGATATCGACACAACAATTGTTCCCTATCTGTATAACAAAGGATTCACTGATGGATACAAATCCAACTACAATGTTTCATTTGAAAAATTCTATCAAGTACAGGTAAAAGAGGATTCTGGAGTATGGTATAGCCCGCATTGGGACAAGTTTGAAGAAGATTTTTTTAAGTCTTTTCCCACGGCTTTCGGTAGGGCGTCCATTCCTTCTAAGACTGCTGCTGAAGATATACAGGAACAATATACAACCTCTGTATATACATCATCATCGGCCTTCGGCCAGTCCTACAAATGTTGGTTGACTGTGCGAAAAATCTCTCCCGCCGCAAAATCAAAATTAGCGGAAGGGATAATCAAGTACAATAATCTTTAGACATTTTTTGTCTTTGAGTCTGCCGTATAT
>CAZNRQ010000407.1:0-3726 GCA_964574845.1 uncultured Bacteroidales bacterium | reverse complement strand
GGAAACCATTGCCTATGCCGAATCGTCGGTATGCCGACGTAAGTTGCTGCTGCATTATTTCGGCGAGGTGTTTCACGAAGAGAATTGCGCCTGCTGCGACAACTGTCTGCATCCCAAAACCAAGTTCGACGGCACCGAATTCATAGAAATAGTGCTCGAAGCCGTTCAGGAAACCAAAGAACAGTTCAAGGCCAGCCACCTCATTCAGATCATTGTCGGGAAACCTACGGCAGCCATAAAATCTTTCAAAAACCATGAACTTAATGTATATGGTAAAGGTTATGAAAAGGACGAGAAGTTCTGGAATGCCGTTATTCGCCAGACCCTGATCAACCGCCTGCTGGAAAAAGATATTGAGAACTACGGCATACTGAAATTTACCAAAGAAGGCCGCGAATGGATGGAAGAACCCACCACCATCATGCTTACGATGGACCACGACTACGACAGCACCGAAGAAGACGAGTTCTTCGCCGGTGGCGGTAAGACCAGCACGGCCGACAAGACCCTTTTCTCTCTGCTGAAAGATCTCCGCAAGCAGATCTCCCGCAAGGAAGACCTGCCGCCTTTCGTTATATTCCAGGATCCTTCGCTGGAAGATATGGCCATTCAATATCCCATCAAGATAGACGAATTGCTGCAAATCACCGGCGTTGGTGCCGGCAAGGCTCAGAAATACGGCAAGCCTTTCCTCGAACTCATTGCCAAATACGTAGAGGAAAACGAGATCATTCGTCCTATGGATATGGTGGTGAAATCGGTGGTGAACAAGTCGGGCCTCAAGGTATATATCATTCAGGCCATCGACCGCAAGGTTCCCCTCGAAGATATTGCCATGGCCAAAAACCTTCAGGTGAAGGAACTCCTCACCGAGCTCGAAAGCATTGTGGCCTCTGGCACCAAGCTCGACATAGCCTACTATATAGATGAGTATGTGGATCCCTATCATCAGGAAGAGATTTTCGATTATTTCCATGATGCCGAAACCGACTCTATTGAAGATGCCCTCAACGAACTGGGCGAAGAAGAATTTAACGAAGAAGAGATACGTTTGATTCGCCTGAAATTCTTGTCGGAAGTCGGAAACTAAAATTTTTTACACTTAAAATATAATTTATGAATGACGAATTGAATGCCATGGGCGACAGCCAACCCATAGTGGAAGAACAACCTAAAAAATGTAATAACCGCAAGCATTGTATCATGTTTGGTGTGAACATCGCTACTATCATTGGTGTGATAGTGCTGTTTGTTCTTTATTTTATGGGAGGCGGCAAACACAAACAGGACAACACTCCGGCCAAAACCCTGGATAAGATATCCTACGCCTATGTAAATACAGACACACTGATGGCTCATTACGATTTCGTGTTGGATGTTCAGGTCGACCTGGCCAAATACGAAAAGATACTTCAGGCACAATATACCACGGCGGCCAGCACCTTCAAGAAAGACTATGATGATTATATCAAAAGAGCCTCAGCAGGTTTGCTTACCCTCGATCAGCAGAAGAAAAAAGAAGAAGAACTGGGCAACCGCCAGCAACAAATTGCCGAAATGGAACAAAACCTGGGCATGCAGATGCAGGAAGAAAAAGTGAACCGCAATATGGAGGTCTTCGATTCTATCGTAAGTCATATCAAACGCTACAACCAGTCGAAAGACTATACTTTTATTTTCCAGCAGTCATACGGTGGTGCCCTGCTCTATGCTAACCCTGCCCTCGACATCACTCAGGAAATTCTGAAAGGATTGAACGAAGAATATGCCGAACTGCAAAAGAACAAGAAACCCGAAACGGAAGAAACCAAAACCAAAGAAAAGAAGTAACCCCTTGCTTATTATGAAAACCCGCTTATTACTCTTCACCCTGATTTCGGTGGTGGTTTTGTTTGGCTGTAAGTCGAAAATTGTGGAAGAAACCGTCGAAAGCTATGCCGATGGCAGCGCCAAGGTGGTCAGGTCCTATAAAGAAGATGGACGTGAAAAAACCCTGGTAAAAGAATGTCTGTATTATCCCAACCATCAGAAATATATGGAAGGCGGATACAAAGACGGCAAACGCGACGGACAGTGGAAAAGCTGGAACCAAAACGGAAACCTCTGGAGCGAAGGCACTTTTAAAGACGGACTGGACGAAGGTTTGCGCACCATTTACCATGAAAACGGAAAAAAATTCATCGAAGGATACTATACCGCGGGGAAAAAGACCGGCACCTGGAAATTCTACGATGAGAACGGTAACTTTATGAAAGAAGAAAGCTATAACAAATAGAGTTCGACAGGCTGCCAACCCCTCTAACCCATTTTTTGGAAACCATTTATGAAAGAAGAACTCAAGGCTTTCGACCGCCTGCTCACCATCATGGACGAACTCAGGGCCAAATGCCCTTGGGACGGCGCGCAAACCATTGAATCGCTGCGCTATCTCACCATAGAAGAAACCTACGAACTCTCGGATGCCATCATCGAAAAAGACATTCAGAGCGTGGGCAAAGAGCTGGGCGACCTGATGCTTCACCTGGTGTTTTATGCCAAAATAGCTTCCGAAACCGGCGATTTCAACATCACCGATGTGTTGAACGGCATCTGCAACAAGCTGGTGGAACGTCATCCCCACATCTATGGCGATGTAAAGGTGAACAATGCCCAGGATGTGAAAAACAACTGGGAGCAGATCAAACTCAAAACAGGCTCAAAGAATGTATTGTCGGGCGTGCCCCTCTCCCTGCCCGCCATGGTGAAGGCCTACCGCATACAGGAGAAAGTGAGCGGCGTGGGCTTCGATTGGGACAACAAGGAACAGGTGTACGAAAAAGTGATGGAAGAACTCGCCGAGCTCAATGCCGAAACCGAAGCCGGAGCACCCATCGAACGTGTGGAAGACGAATTCGGCGACCTGCTGTTTGCCCTGGTCAACTATGCCCGCTTCATCAAAGTGAACCCCGAAGACGCCCTGGAAAAGACCAATAAGAAATTTATCAAACGTTTTGCCTACATAGAAGAGCAGGCCCAACTATCCCACCGCAAAATTCAGGACCTTACGCTGGCCGAAATGGAAGTGTTTTGGCAGGAAGCCAAGACGAAAGTCTGAGGGTCTTACCAGATTTCTTTTAAAAACAGCATAGGTTTCTTCAGCACTAGCAAACATAACCTTAGCCCTACTAAGTATTTCTTAACAGCTAACAATCATTTCTTCATAGGTGAAACATGTTTCCTCACAAGAATCACACATTTCTTCACAGGAAACAAACATTTCTTCACAAGAAACAAACATTTCTTCACAAGAAACAAACATTTCTTCACAAGAAACAAACATTTCTTCACAAGAAATAGACATTTCTTCATAAAAAACATGAGTCAGTTCCTCCTAAATACAAGTTGATTCTGGAGAATTACAGTCTCTTTATGGTTACAAAACAGATAGACTTGTTGAAATATTAGGTACCTCAAAATAAAAACATACTGATTGTCAAGCATTCTCCTTGGGTCCAAAAGAATCCCATATTGGCATTACTTTGAAGTAATCCTTGCGGTAAAATAAGATGGCGAACATCTGGTATAATTTAATAATCAAGCTATTCTCGTTTCATTTCCTGCTATAAAACCCCAGCTCAACCATCACCGGGTAATGGTCCGAAATGCAGAGGTTGTCGTTACGCTTGTCGTCTATATGGGTACAGGAGATCACTTCGAGTTTGGAGACAAAGATAAAATCTATACACT
>CAZNRQ010000406.1:0-3726 GCA_964574845.1 uncultured Bacteroidales bacterium | reverse complement strand
GAGGAGATTAGTTCGCTGTTTTATCTGCTGATGGAGAACTATTGCGGGATGAGCCGCACTCAGGTGCATGCCGTAGTGAGGGAAACCCTCAACGAATCGGAGTTGCTGCTGGTCTACGACGCTATCAAAGTACTGAAAGAGGGCAAGCCCCTGCAGTATATTACCGGCAAGGCATGGTTTTGCGGGCTGGAGCTAAGTGTGAATGAGCATGTGCTTATCCCCCGCCCCGAAACGGAAGAACTGGTGCAACTGATCATCAAAGAACATAAAGAGACGAAAGGACTGCGCATATTGGACATAGGAAGCGGTAGCGGATGCATTGGCATTGCGCTGAAAAAGGAGCTGAAAGATGCCGAAGTGTGGGCCATGGATATTTCGGAGGAAGCCCTGAAAGTGGCGCGCAAGAATGCGGAGCTGCATGAGGCTGATATCTGTTTTATCTATAAAGACATACTGGATGCGGAAGGCCTTTCGGAGTTGAGAGGCTTGGATATCATCGTAAGCAATCCGCCTTATGTGATGGAATCGGAAAAGGCTGTGATGCATAAGAATGTGCTCGACTTCGAGCCTCACGAAGCCTTGTTTGTTCCTGACAACAATCCTTTGAAATTCTATAAGGCCATTTTCGGATTGGCAAAGAAAAACGGCAAACCCTGCCGGGTGTATGTGGAGATTAACGAAAGCAAGGGGGAAGAGATGATTTTTCTTGCAAAAGAATTTGGTTTTTCAGATATTTGCATCCATAAAGATATAAACGGTAAAGACAGGATAATTTCGGCCACCAGCCATTAGCCCCAAAGTGGCCCCTTCGGGCCCATCCGCCGCGGCGGAGGCAACAGGCATCGGATTAGCTTATGGCATGTGGCTTATGACTTATAGTTCATAATCAATATGTCGAAGCATAAGAAAAAGAAGTCCAATTCGCACCATCTCGATAAGGTGGCAAAAGCGCAGCACCGCAATGAGCACATGCGCAAAGTGCGCAAGGTGCTTGAGGCTATCAATTGTCTACACATATTGCCATGGTTGCCCGACGACAATCTGGAAAGGATGTACAATAGACGCATCCGCACCATCAATGTAAATATTGCAGAAGGTGATGTAATGCCTGCGGGCAAACTCAAATGGATCAGGCGACTGATATCAGCCATGCTGAAAAGGACTGAAATCCCTTTATTACCAGGTGGCAAAACCGTTGATCTCGACACTTTTTTTACTGCGGGCATCACCGTTTATTTGTACAGTGCTGGGCTACGATTTGAACATTATCCGAAAGCTGCTCAGGTGAAAGAGGCATTAATGCCATATGAATTGGAAACGGAATGCAAAGGTGAGGCATACTTACATTTGCGACAAATAGCCTTTATCACCAGCCTGATGATGACCGATCTCACCAAACGAATTTATTGGGCTACGGTTGATCTTGATGGTGACGACAATCAAAGAATTTACGCCCATTTTATGAAATGGCACAGTGCGCCGGCTGTTAAAATGCATGTTAAGATCAATAACGAAAACCATATTGTGTACAGGGTGGGAAAGCCCGAATATCAAGATGGGATCAAATGGCTTCAGGTGTACGATTTACCAGACCTATTTCCCGGAATCACCACTCACAAAACCCTTGATGTGTATATTCAGGCACATGCATTGAATCGTTTGGCCGAAAGGTTGGATTGTTTGACACGTGAGCGTATCATGATGGATATGTTTGCATCTTTCGATGAAATGCAAATGCAACTTTCGGGCAATACGCAGAAATTGCTCATCGAATACCGAACCAACAATATCAGAGCCGGCTATTTGCTTGCCACAGTTGAAGGCAAAAAACTTATCATTCGGACTTTTCTTTTTATCACACAAAGTGCAACCCCCGAAGGCGATGCCTTGCACAAAAATGCAAAGTTACATAGAGATGCCATTGCTTTTTTAAATTTCGACCGCTTAAGCACTTTTATGACTCCCGAAATACAGGAAAACAAACGCTTGCGTTGTTTCTTTAAAGAAGCGGGCTGTCAATCGCTTTTAGAACTTAATAAGATTTTTGCCGATAAAGATATTACTATCACCAAACATCCGAACACCACCCTAATTGAAGATTATTTGGGCATAGACCTGACAAAGGAGTTTATTGAGGAAGAGGAACCTGGTGAGAATGAAGATGAGAATGAGGAAGAATATGAAACCGGAGATGAGGCGGAGAGTGAAAGTGAGAATGAAGAACCGGCCTTGGAAGCGGAGCCTGCTGGAGAGGCAGATCCCAATAAAATCAAAGAGGTAGTTATAAAAATTCACTGGACCAAAAGAATCATTTTGGGTATTATCACTTATTCACTGCGCATCTTTGATCTGCTGGCCACGCAAAATGTGAAAAGCAGTATCAAGCCGGGCGTGAAGAATTATACTGACCCTGATGAAATCGTAGCTCTCGATAAGGACGATAAATTTTCGTCTTCCAAACTTAGCCCCACAGGAAGATTTTTTGGATGGGTCATTGTACTAACCCTCATGATTTCTTTTACCATTATTACATTACCTTATTATCTGATCAAACGACTGATCAAAGGAAAAAAGTCGCAAGCCAATCTCATGGATTACCGTCAATTTGCCGGGGGGAGAAAGAGGAATAAGGGCAGGAAGTAGCCCCGACCTCTAGGGCGGGGTATAGAATCAACCACAAACCAGAAGCCCTGTAGGGGCGAATTTATTGATAGCGGATTTAGTTTTTATCTGTAGCACGGCTGGGAGCCGTACTACGGATTTTACAGTTTATTGTGTGCAGGAAATATTTGGACAGGCGCAGGAAATATTTGAATACCGACAGGAAATTTTGTCATAGTTACCGGAAATTTTGTCATAGATGCAGTCGATTTCATGACCCGTGCAATGAATTTCATGACCCGTGCAGTCAATTTTACGACCTGTGCAGTCAATTTCACGACCCGTGCAGTCAATTTCATGACCCGTGCAGTCAATTTCATGACCCGTGCAGTCAATTTCATGACTCGTGCAGTCAATATCTGGGTAGTGAACAGACTAAGCGGGTTATCAGCGTTTTACATTTTTAAATTATTTAGAATTAAAATAAATTACGCTAAATATTCAATTTATTTTGAAACCGCTTTGTTATTAACAAAAATCTTTTTAAATTAGCAGCCGAATATTAATCAACCTAAACACCTCATACCATGGACAAAAGAACCGATGCTAAAATTGAAGCTCTGGTACAGAGCATAGCCACACAACAAGCCTATAAAACTGAATGGCTGTTGATGCAACCCTTTGTTAAAGCTAATGACAGAATAGGAGCATTGAAAGACAAAATTGTAGTGAAATGCGTAGAAACGGGAATGAAAAGCACGGGGGTTAGTACAGATAAGAAAATTAGGTTGTTTGAAATGGTGGATATGACTCTAATTATAGCTGCTTCGGTGTATGACTATGCAGATGACGAGAATAATAATGAGTTGAAAACTAATGCCAGCGTGACACGCTCGGGTTTGATGAAGGGGAGTGATCAGGAAAAAGCTGATGCCTGTGACCTTATTGTTAATTTGGCTAATGCCAACATAACAGCTATGGGGACGAATTATATTATTAAGCAATTGGATATTGACAACCTGTCTGATGCTGTGGATGCTTACCGTATGCATATTCCGAAGCCCAGGCAGGTGATTTCGAGCGGGGCCACGACCCGTGTAGAAATTCAATTGCTGGTGAAGGAAG
>CAZNRQ010000405.1:0-3745 GCA_964574845.1 uncultured Bacteroidales bacterium | reverse complement strand
CATATTAAAAAGTTATTAATTTCACACCAAGTTTGAGATATATTACTCAGCGGTTAGAATCATCATTTACTTATCTAAAATCTATGTTTATGAAAAAAATGTTTTTACTTTCAGCGGTCTTGATTATCCTTCAATTGAATGGTAACGCACAGACCGGGGCATTTACTCCCGGATGGTACATTATTCAGTCGTCAGCGGCCTATTCCGTGATTATGCCGGGATACAGTGACCTTATAACCGATGATAACGGCATTATTTCTGAGCCTGATTTGGCCAACTTACCAATGGCCGGTGGCGAAATTGTGCTTGCATTTGATTTTAATAAGGATAAATATTTTTGCTTTGATCCTTTAGGCCGTATGGTTGTATTTAGCGGAGCAGCAAGTTTGACAAAAGCACCTGATGCACCAGGTTGTGGCGTAGGATTAATGAATGAAACAATTACACTGATTGGTGGGGAGGAATTAGGTGCAGGGGCATATTACTGGATAATTGGTCAGGATATTGCTAAATCAACAGTAACGATAATGGTACAAGGTGGACAAAAATTTGAAATACCTCAAGCAAAAATAACATTGCTTACTGCGGAACTAAGAAAGTATATGAAAACAGAAGTTTACAAACCTGTTAATTGATACATAAAATGACCAAATTCTTTTTTTCTTATTTGTTCTTGGTAATTATAGGGATGCCAGTACTTCATGCTCAAGAACATCGTGTACAGGCTTCTGATAAGCCAATTGAATATAAACAACCTGACGGGACAGTCACTACAATTCTACTCAAAGGTGATGAAAATATCCATTGGGCTGAAACTTCAGATGGTTATACTTTACTTTCGAATGCTGTTACAAAGGGATGGGAATATGGAAAAAAGGATTGTAAAGGAAATCTAATTTTGTCAGGAAAGATTGCACATAACCCTGATGCCCGGAAAAAAATGGAATTGAAGTTTCTAAAGAAAATTGGAAAAGGATTGAAATATAGTGATGCACAAATACAAGAACGTTTAAACAATAAAATCTAATCTCAAACTAAATAAGAAAATGTCATGAGGAATTTTTACAAATTATTGACTTTAATGGCTTGTGGCCTGTTTTTACTTTCAGGTTTGCCTACAATGGCACAGAAGACAAGTATTTTGAAATTTCAGTCAGGAAATGGTATTCCTGCAAGAGTAAAGCCTGTGGTTTACACTCAACCCGATGGCAGTACAATAACGTTGAAATTGAAAGGAGATCGTGTTATCCATTGGGCTGAAAATACAGATGGTTATACGCTACTGTGTGGAACGGACAAATACTATGTTTATGCAATAAAGGATATAAATGGAAATCTTGTTTCATCAAATGTAACTGCACACAATGAAGGACAGCGGAGTGCAGCAGAAAATGTTTTTTTAAGTTCTATAAGCAAAGGACTTGAATTTAGCAATTCTCAAATTAAGGCAAAACTTGAGAATTATCGTTTTAAAACAAAAAGTAGCAAATCCGGATTTCCCCCATCAGGAAATCCAAATTTTCTGGTTATCCTTATGCAATTTCCAGACAGGGCATTTACCAATGCTCAGGCAGATATAGATAGCATGATGAATGAGGTTGGTTATAATGGCATTGGTAGTTTCAATGATTATCATTACGAAAATTCATTTGGAAAACTTGATGTAGCTACGACAGTTGTTGGCCCATATACAGCAGCGCACAATGCAGTATATTATGGAAGTAATACGCCAAGTGACGATGCAAATGTTGGAGAACTTATAACTGAAGCCGTGAATGCCGCAAATGCCGATGTTGATTATAATGATTTTGATAATGACAGTGACGGAGAAGTGGATGCTGTTTATATAATATATGCCGGAGAAGGCGAAGCTAACAGCGGCAATCCTGATGACATTTGGCCGCATGCATCTACTATCACAACTGTTACTTTGGATGGAGTTGATGTGTCAAAATACGCTTGTTCAAATGAGCTTATTAATGGTGACTTGGGTGGTATTGGAACAATTTGTCATGAATTTGGTCATTCAATTGGATTGCCAGATTATTATGATACGGATTACGGTACAAGCGGACAAGGTGAAGGAACAGGAAGTTGGGATGTAATGGCAGGGGGGAATTCTAATGGTGGAGATAAAGTACCCGCCAATCATAATCCTTACAGTAAAAAAATGCTTAATTGGTTTAAACCCGTTGAAATAACATCTACACAGACTATAACAATGACAAATGCAGCGGAAGATAGTGTAGCATATTATATTAAGTCGGCAGTTAACGGGGAGTATTTTCTTTTTGAAAATAGACAGTTTGTTAGTTTTGATGATTCAATTCCTGGTCATGGAATGCTAATTTACCATGTAGATGATAACTACATACAAGCCCATTTAGCCAGTAACGATTTAAATGCTGACTCACTGCATCAAGGATTTGACATTGAAGAGGCAGATGGCGATATTGATCCTACAACACAGAGTGATGATACATACCCAGGCACTACAAGTACGACAAGTTTCACAGATGCGACATTACCGGGATCGCTGGCATGGAATAGTTCACCTACAAGTAAGCCAATAACAAATATTGCAGAAAACGGAAATCCGGGTGTAATTACATTTGATATTGCTGTATCAGGTATTGCGGAAACATCCTTAGAAAAACTTAGTATTTTCCCAAGTATAACAGATGGTAAGGTTTATATCATTAGCGAAGGGGGGATAAATTTAAAAGTATTTAATACTACAGGGCAACGTATTCGTGAAAAGAATGACCTTTCGCAAATGTTTAATGTGGATTTGTCAGAACAACCTGCCGGGATTTACTTTTTTGAAATTGAAAAATCAGGCAAATCGAAAACGTTTAAAATTGTAAGAAAGTAAAATTTGTTCGATAGAAAAAAAAGAAGTCCTGCGGGGCTTCTTTTTTTTTGTCCTATTACACGAAACTGTCAAATACGTCCTGACTTCTCAAAAATTGGCGAACGAAGTGCGTAATAAAAATTAGTGTGTGACTGCTATGGCAGTCCCAGATGCTCAACAATAAATTTCACTTGGCGGGGTGTAAGAACCCTGTTTCTCATTCCTTCGGGGTATAGCTGGCTGTGGATTGGTTTTACATTTCGAAGAAATGTGTGATACCCCATTCTATAAATATCTGCAAGGCTCTTCAAGTTGTGACGTTGGTCACTCAAAAGTTTTTCTTTATTCATAGGCGTTATTATTGGTTAGTACTCGGTTTTACTTTGACTAAATCAAAATTCACATTTCATTTTGCATGGACTTTCTAATTGCACCGGATTGGCTTCAAAGGAATCGTAATCGGTGAACTCGGTATGCTCAAAGTCAAAGTTGACAATGAAAGCCGTTATCCCAATGTTGCGCCCTTTAGCGATGATGATCTCGGCCTTTCCTTTAGTCTGTGTCATTTCAAACGGCTCATTGAAATACTCAATTCCGTAAAATTCCGGCCTGTAAACGAAAATTACCTGGTCGGCGGCTTCCTCAATTTGCCCGGAATCCCTAAGGCGTGGCAATGACGGACGGGGGCGCAATTTATCGCGGGATAACTGGCTTAACAGGACTACGGTTATCCCGGTTTCCTTTGCAATATTTTTCAAACGGCGGGCAATATCGCCAACTTGTTGTTCCCGGTTCATTCCGTTACGACTGTTGCTTACCAGTTGCAGGTAATCAATATGGAAAAAACGCTCTAAATATCCAGTGTGCGCCGGTTCAAATTGACCACCTCGC
>CAZNRQ010000404.1:0-3747 GCA_964574845.1 uncultured Bacteroidales bacterium | reverse complement strand
AGGGGGATGTCGAGATATTTACAAATATTGGCGCGGCTTCGCATCACATCGAGCACATCTTCGGGGAAACCTGCCGGAAAGGCATAATGCAGGCGTATCCACTGAAATTGTTTTATGTCGGAAAGCTTTTCCAGCAAATGAGCCAAACGGCGCTTTTTGTAAAGATCGAGTCCATAATAAGTGGTATCCTGAGCTACTACGATAAGTTCTTTCACACCTTTATCGGCCAGCATTTGTGCTTCTTCCAGCACTTTTTCTATGGGATAGGAAACATTTTTTCCGCGTATGAACGGAATGGCGCAAAAGGAACAGGTGCGGTCGCAGCCCTCGGCTATCTTCAGATAGGCATAATGCGAGGGGGTGGTAATGATACGGTTGGAGGTAAGATCGCTACCGGCATGAGTCATTTCCCTGATCCAGGCTGGGATCTCAGCGAAACCCATCACTCCGTCAATTCCGGGGATTTCATTCTCCAATTCACTTTTATAGCGCTGTGCCAGGCATCCGGTAGCAAAAACCTGCTTTACCTGTTGCTGTTTTTTGGCTTCAACGTATTGCAGAATGGTGTCGATAGATTCCTGTTTGGCATCGTTGATGAAGCCGCAGGTATTGATAAGCACTATATCAGTAGGTTTATCCGAATTATGATGAACCTCAAATTGGTCAGCAGGCAGGTTGCCCATGATCTTTTCCGAATCGACGGTGTTTTTCGGACAACCCAAAGTCACCACATTGATACTAACCTTTCGGGTCATCCTTTTGGCTGCCGTCATATCAGTTGGTCTGGAAGAATGAATCGACAAACTCGTTGCTGTTGAACACCTGCAGTTGGTTCATCTTCTCACCTACCCCTATATATTTCACAGGAATTTTAAATTCGTCGGAGATACCCAAAACTACACCGCCTTTGGCTGTTCCGTCCAGTTTGGTAAGGGCCAAAGCATTTACTTCGGTAGCAGCCGTAAATTGGCGTGCCTGTTCAATGGCGTTTTGTCCGGTGGATGCATCCAGCACCAATAAAACTTCGTGTGGGGCTTCGGGCATCACTTTTTGAATGACTTTGCGAATTTTCGACAATTCGTTCATCAGGTTTACTTTGTTATGAAGACGGCCGGCAGTATCGATAATCACCACATCCATGTTGCGGGCTTTGGCAGCCGTAACGGTATCAAAAGCTACAGAAGCAGGATCGGCTCCCATACCCTGGCTGATGATAGGTACTCCTACCCTTTCTGACCAAATGGTGAGTTGATCAACGGCAGCCGCGCGGAAAGTATCGGCAGCTCCCAGCAACACATTATATCCTTTGCTCTTAAACTGATAAGCCAGTTTGCCGATGGTTGTGGTTTTTCCCACTCCATTCACACCAACAACCACAATTACATAAGGCCTTTGTCCGGCGGGAAGTTCAAATTCGGCAATATCCTGCGTATTGTTTTCGGAAAGCAATCCGGCAATTTCCTCTTTCAGTATCACATTCAGCTCGGAAGTGCCCAGATATTTATCACGAGCCACTCTGGCTTCTATGCGTTCGATGATCTTCAGTGTGGTTTTCACACCCACATCAGATGATACCAGCACTTCCTCCAGATTATCGAGTACTTCGTCATCAACCTTGGATTTTCCAATTACCGCTTTCGAAAGTTTCGAAAAGAAACTTTCCTTGGTTTTAGAAAGGCCCTGATCCAGATCCTCTTTTTTTTCTTTAGAAAAGAAACTAAATAAACCCATTTGCGAAAATTATTTAATATTACGAAATTAATAAAATTTGAAGCGTAACTAAAAAAAAACAAGCTTATCCCTAAGGAAAAGCTTGTTCGTTAATACGGTTCAAGAAAATTACTTCTTTGCTAAAAATTCTTTAACAGCATCGTTAGGAACAATATCTTCTTTGAAGGTATAGGCACCGGTCTTGGGTGATTTCACCATACGGATCACTTTTGCATAATCCTTACCAGTGGTTGTTTTCAGTGTTGCGATTACTTTCTTTGCCATGATTCAATTATTTAATTTCTTTATGAACAGTAACTTTCTTCATGATCTTGTTGTATTTTTTCAACTCAAGACGCTCAGGAGTATTTTTTTTATTCTTTGTAGTGATATAACGTGATGTTCCGGGCAGACCACTTGTTTTATGCTCAGTGCACTCCATGATAACCTGAACGCGTGCATCTTTACTCTTCTTTGCCATTGTGTTTATTTTTATTTTTGAGGGT
This sequence comes from uncultured Bacteroidales bacterium, assembly GCA_964574845.1. Classification (GTDB taxonomy): domain Bacteria; phylum Bacteroidota; class Bacteroidia; order Bacteroidales; family CAIWKO01; genus CAIWKO01. Next base: position 1,531 of record CAZNRQ010000404.1, on the reverse strand, counting down.
GCAAAGATAAGATTTTTTACTAACAAACAAATTATTTACTTCGATTTTTTACGTTTTTTCCACATTAAAATTGTTAATAAACAAGACGTAAGATGAAATAACCTAAAAAATAACCGGAATATACCGCTTGAGTTCAGAAGAAAATCACTTAAATCGACGTTCTACTCTGTCCTTTTATCTATCTGATATTTATTGCGATCGTTGGAATTGCGCGATATCATTTCGGCAAGAAAACCGCTAAGAAACAATTGTGTCCCCATTATCATGGCAGTTAAACCAAAATAAAAGTAAGGGCTGTTTGTCACCAAAGGAGCCTTCACCCCTATACTTAAATAATAGATCTTTTGAGCACCTATTAAAACGGCGGCAGCAAATCCGATTATAAATAAAATAGTGCCAAGCCCACCGAACAAATGCATGGGGCGTTTGCCAAATTTTGAAACAAACATGATAGACATAAGATCAAGAGGGCCATTAACGAAACGGTTCATACCGAATTTCGTCACACCATATTTGCGTTTGCGGTGCTCAACCACTTTCTCACCTATCTTTTTAAAACCGGCCCATTTGGCGATCACAGGAATATAGCGATGCATTTCGCCATAAACTTCTATGCTCTTCACCACATTTTTGCGATAGGCCTTAATACCACAATTATGGTCGTGCAGCTTTACCCCTGACATTTTACTGGTCATCCAATTGTAAAACTTCGAAGGGATATTCTTCGAAAGAGAAGGATCGTGGCGAACTTTTTTCCATCCGGAAACCAAATCACAACCTTCTTCTTTTATCATTTTGTAAAGCCCGGGGATTTCATCAGGGCTATCTTGCAGATCGGCATCCATGGTGATAACAACACTACCCTGAACGGCTTCGAAAGCTACATTCAGCGCCGCTGACTTTCCATAATTCCTGCGAAATTTAATGCCCCTGATGTTTGGGTTATTTGCATGAAGATTCTCTATTATACTCCATGAACTATCTGTACTTCCATCATCCACCATGACGATCTCATAAGAAAGATTATTTTCGTCAACAACCCTTTGAATCCAGGAGGCAAGTTCCTGCAGCGACTCTTCTTCGTTATACAGTGGAATTACAATTGATACGTCCATTTGAGTTTATTCTAATTAAAATACTTCGCTGATTTTTTCTTTTTTGCGGATAAATAACGCAGAAATAGCCCCGATTATTGCTGTCATGAAAATATTGTTCGTCACATTCCGAATAATAATGGAAGCAGTAGTTCCAGACATGATCTTTTTGAGGGCTTCGGCTTTTGCATCTTCAGGGATATAAGAATTATCCTGTATCATTTCTGCAGCCTTCTGCATCTCATTGGCAGCGCGCGAAGGATCAAACAAATAGTAAAATACCAACTGATACAAAAACATTACTACCACATAAACCAATGCCATAAGCAGACAAAAGAGCAATGCTTTTCCATATTTCATGTGTCCTCCAAGAAATTTATTCCGGTAATTACGTCCACCCATAATATAGAACAAAAAATACAAGGCCAGGAATACAA
>CAZNRQ010000403.1:1913-3755 GCA_964574845.1 uncultured Bacteroidales bacterium | reverse complement strand
AATCAAAAACAATTGAATCTTATGAGAATTTCTTGGTGCAGGTGGTATGTCCATTAATACCTGAAAATGGAACTGTCATTATTCATGGTCATACCGATATCATTGGTGAAACTGCCTATAATATGAGTTTGTCTAAAGATCGGTCAAATACAGCCCAGAAAATTATAGACAAAGCATTATTAAAATTAGGAACTAAAGGCGTAAAGTTTGAGAACTATGCATTTGGAGAAGATCTTTCAATGGCGCCGTTTGAAAATAATTTGCCCGAAGAACGCTTTTATAATCGTACAGTAATTATTGATATTATTCCCAATAAATAAACGTTTTTATCAGATTTGGCTAATCCCCTTTGTTTAATATAATTAAACAAAGGGGATTTTCGCATAATAAGTGAATTATGCAAGTTTCAACAGATTAGATACAATTTATTGGTAATAGTTATCCTCAACTTTGATTGTTACAATTGGCATATTTCGGTTTTATTTTTTGTACTACAATTAGGAAATAGAATTATCATACCTCATTCAGCAACAATGAAATTATATATCAAATTTATGGTTAGCCTGCGTTGCAAAATGGCTGTTAAAGAGGTATTGAAAAACCTGGGGCTTCATTTTGTTGTGGTTGATCTTGGGGAGGTTGATATTATGGAAACGCTATCAATTGAAGGCATGAAAAGCTTAAAAAATGCACTATTGGATATTGGTTTAGAATTGATGGACGATCGAAAAGCCATTTTGATCGAAAAAATCAAGCAAGTAATTATAGAAATGGTGCACTATGCAGATGAGCTACCGTTAGTCAATTATTCAAATTATATCAGCGACAAATTGCACCACGATTATACCTATTTGTCTAACATTTTCTCTGAAGTAAAAGGTATCACCATTCAGCAGTTTATTATTATTCATAAAATAGAACGGATCAAAGAACTGATTATTTATGACGAGATGAACATCACTGAGATTGCCTGGAAGATGAATTATAGCAGTGTGGCCCATTTGTCGAATCAGTTTAAAAAAATAACTGGCCTGTCACCTTCACATTTTAAACAGTTGAAAGATAAAAAAAGAAGTCCGATAGAGGATATTGGTAATACAATCTAAAAGTAAAATATGGACTCAACTTTAAAAGAATCTTTATATACCAGAAGCCTCATAGAAGCCAGTCTCGATCCCTTAGTAACCATCAGTACAGCAGGTAAGATTATGGACATGAATCAAGCCTTGGCAAATATTACTGGAATTACAAGGATTAAATTAACTGGAACCGATTTCTTCGATTATTTCACTGAACCTCAGAAAGCTAGAGAAGTATATCAGGAAGTATTTGCAAAGGGATCAGTTGCTGATTTTCCCCTTACTTTAAGACATAATAAGGGTAAGCTTACGGATGTGTTATTTAATGGTTCGATTTTTAAAGACGATTTGGGTAATGTTATGGGTGTTGTGATTGTTGCAAGGGATGTAACCGATCAGAAAAGAATTGCATCGGAATTGGTGGAGGCAAAGGTATTTGCAGAATTCGCAACAGGTATCGCAGAAAGTGCTAAGAGTAAGGCTGAAGCGTCCATGAGAATTGCTGAAGATGCAGTAAAGGCAAAACAACAGTTTCTCTCGAATATGAGTCATGAGATTAGAACACCCATGAATGCAATAATTGGCTTTACTAAAGTGGTCTTGAAAACTGAACTTTCTGAAAAACAAAGAGAATATTTAAACGCCATAAAATTAAGCGGCGATGCTTTAATTGTATTGATCAATGATATATTAGATCTGGCAAAAGTTGATGCTGGAAAAATGCGGTTTGGGGGCGGAGTGAGATTCGCTCGAGGGTGGTGGC
>CAZNRQ010000403.1:0-1903 GCA_964574845.1 uncultured Bacteroidales bacterium | reverse complement strand
CAGATGTTCTAATTGGTGATCCTGTTCGCTTGCATCAAATTATTTTGAATCTAGTTAGTAATGCTGTGAAATTTACAACAGTAGGAAAGATTACAGTGAGTGTTTTAATGCTTCAGGAGGACGATGAAAAAGTTACCATTGAATTTGCAGTGTCAGATACAGGAATTGGTATTACCGAGTCTAAAATTGAAAATGTATTTGAAAATTTTCAACAAGCTACTAGTGGTACCTCTCGCTTGTATGGCGGAACTGGTTTGGGCTTGGCCATAGTAAAGCAATTGGTGGAAGCACAAAATGGCAATATTTATGTCAGAAGCATAATTGGGGAGGGCTCTACTTTTAGTTTTACGCTTAATTTTTTAAAAACAAAATTTGAAGCAGAAACAGAATCCCAATTCTTGGACTTTGAAAAGGAAATCAAACACCTAAAAGTATTGGTTGTTGAGGATATAGCCCTGAATCAATTGTTGATGAAAACACTTTTAGATGATTTTGGATTCGAAAGAGATATTGCATCGAATGGTAGGATTGCTGTGGAAATGTTGGAGAAAAATAGTTATGATATAATCTTAATGGACCTTCAAATGCCCGAAATGAATGGATTTGAAGCAACCGAATACATCAGAAAGGTAATGAAATTGAAAGTGCCAATCATTGCATTAACAGCCGATGTAACAACGGTGGATCTTGCAAAATGCAAATCGGTTGGGATGAATGATTATATCGCTAAGCCAGTTGACGAACGCATTCTTTATACCAAAATTGTAGGTCTTGTAAAAGTACCTGAATTAATATTACCGCAAACTCAGAAAGAATTCGAAACAAAAAAGAAATTCACTGATTTGCATTATCTAAATCATCGAACCAAGTCGAATGTTGATTTAATGACTGAAATGATTGTTTTATACCTTGAACAAACACCAAGATTGGTTGAGATTATGAAATCGAGTTTTGAAGCCAAGGATTGGAGTTCTTTACAATCAGCCATCCATAAAATAATCCCATCTTTCTCAATTATGGGAATCAGTATCGATTTTGAAAATATGGCTAAAAAGGTAAAAGAGTATGCTACAACTATGCAACAAGGTGAGGGAATGCCAGATATGGTTTTGCAACTGGAGAAAGTTTGCAATCAGGCTTGTGTAGAATTAACCGAAGAATTGAATATTATTAAAAATAGAAATCATGGAAAATAATCGTCTTGTTAAATTGTTTTTAGTAGACGATGATTCAGTCTATTTAAAATTACTCGAAATCGAATTTTTACAATATCCTAATATAGTAGTAAGAACATTTGCTACCGGTGAGTTGTGCATCGATAATTTGTCTGATGAACCCGATGCCATTGTTTTGGATTATCACTTAGATGGCATTGAAAAGCATGCAATAAATGGGATCCAGACACTCGACAAAATCAAAAAATACTCTGAACAGATTCCTGTGATCATGTTGTCATCCCAAGATCAGATTGATGTTGCCATTGATTGCATGCATCATCATGCCCAGGATTATGTTGTTAAAGGTGAAACAGCATTTATGCGTTTGAAAAATATCATCTTTAGAATCCTGGATATAAAGAAGCTAGAGAATGAATTAACATGGTATATGGATCGTATGTGAAATGTGTAAATATGAATATCCATGCTGTAATAGATAGCCAATCAATTCATGTCACCTTTGTTTCATCTAAATATTAAATAATCAAAAATTAAAAAGATGAAAAAAATAATGATGGCAGTTGTATTGGCTATCGGGATTTTAACAATCCAGCCAGTAAAGTCAATGCCCCTGATTCCGGCAAATCACAAAACAGAGTCAACACCAGCTCAGGTAGAAAGATCTAAGCAGATAAATGCAAGATTGTATGAGATCAAGGCAATGGATAAATCATCGATGAGTTCTT
>CAZNRQ010000402.1:0-3766 GCA_964574845.1 uncultured Bacteroidales bacterium | reverse complement strand
CTGTTGAACTGACTCTTTTCAGAGAAGGAGATAGGGATGAAGAACTAAAGCAAGGGATTCAGAAAACTTTAGAAAGCAGAAATTGGATAAATGAAATTTGTGAGTGGACTTCCTTTACATATTTTCTGAAGAATGAAGTAAACAGGGAAAGTGCTAAAGCTGGAATTGAAAGTTTGAGAAAAAACATATTTTACAACCTCGCTTTTACTCCAGAAATAAACAGCATAATAATTATTGAAGAAAATGAGAAAACAGTTTATGAGAGAAATGGTGGTCCTAATGACGAGAATAACATCAAGCTAATTCCATTCAAAAGGACGAACTCAAGTGAGGTCAATCATATTTCAGTTGTTCTTTCCGATTACAATATTCCTAATGAATCGCTTACTAATAAATTTAAAAGTGAACGAAGTTTGCGGGTTTCAGCGGCAATTGCCCTTGACGAAAAAACAAACTCCATCATTCCAATTGAAAAGCAAACACCGTTTTTGTTTTGCATATTCCCATTAATCGGAACTGAAGAGTTTTATTTCCCAGTAATTTTAAACAGCAGAGATTTTGAGCCTACACCAGAAAGAGATGGTATTTTGTTACTTGGTTCTGACTATGACAACGAAACCAAACTAATTACCAATTCAGGAATAAATAAATTAATTTTGAAAGAAGGGGTAGACCTATACAAAAACATTTTAAACTATGTATCCGAAAAAAGCATTTTAGATAGTCACTATTTAGCCAAATCAGAAATTCCCGATGGAATAGATTCAAAATGGTTTCATGAGAATATTCAGCAGGAAATTAGAAAAGAAATTCTTAATACAAATCTTGTTGTTCCCGCAATTGGCGAAGCCAATCTAAAACCTTGCGAGGCATTATTCCCAATACATTTTAAAGAAAAGTATCATGAGTTTTGGACTCTTTGCAAAGAAATAATTGGGACGCAAATCCCAAGAGAATCAGATTCTGAAATATGGCAAGCAATTGTTAAAGCGGATAAAAAAAACTGGAACGGATTTGAACTAAAATTTGAACTTGAAGATTTACTCAAAAAGATTCAAGATGAGGGAACGCTTTCAAAATTTCAAGACAAATATTTTGCTGGTGAAGAATTAAAGGCACTTGACTATTTGGCAAGAGTGATTCAGTTTACAGAGCAAGAAGATAAAGACCTATTAACTGATGAAGATAAACCAAGAAATATTTTCCCAAATCAGAACGGTTCATTTACATACAAGGAAAACTTATCAAGGGACACGGGTATTCCAGATGAAATAAAGGATGTTTTTAAAACCATTGACGAAGATTGTAGAGATTACTTGGTAAGAACCGAACTCAATGATGTATTCGTGAGTAAGGACGAATTGAAATTAAAAGAACTATCAGACAAAATAAAAGATAGAATTGAAAAACTTCTTTCAAACAAATTCAAGGAAGATAAGAAGCCGAAATTAATTGACGGTCTTTTTCAACTGATTCAAGTATCACCTGAACCTATTTCTTCAACACATGAACAGCTTTTTAGTTTTGCAAAAAAGATATTTCCAGAAAGGAATTTAGACAAGATAACAAAAATTATAAACGCAACTTCTTTTGATTGGGGTGCCTGTTTTCTCTGGGTATTAATCGAAGTTTTACAAAAAATAAATGCTTCCAATTTAAATAATCTCTCAAATCTTCTTTGGGAAAAAGATTATCCTTCAGGCAAGGTTAGATATTCTGAAGAAGAAGAATCAATTCAATTCACAACAGATAGTTTTCTAAATAGCTTAATTCATTATGCTCAAGCTTTTGAAAATAACAAGTTTCATCTCTTGGAAGATTACGCAATTATTCCAAATCAGCTAAACCAATTCTGCAAATTGAATTCTGAATTGTTTAATGATGTTTATGATAAAAATGATTATGACAACTGTGAACTTGTCAACAATAGAATACCTATAGAATTAAAAGATTTCTTTGAGGATTTAGGTTCAAATTGTAGAATGAATTTATTACACCTAGGAGTTACGATTAAATTATACGACTGTCATGATTTAAGTTGGATTTGTAGCGAACTGGATAAACTTATCATGAATAATCAAGACAGCGAGAATCCTAAAATCAAACAAGCAATAAGAGAGCTTGACAGGTGGTTGCAAAAGAAAATTGATAAGGAAGAACAACGAGAGAAATTATTTTTAGGTTTTTATCCTAAACGACACAAGGTAGTTTATCAAACTTTTACTCCCGAAGAAAGAGCAAATCTTGATGAAATTGCTAAAAGCGGACAGAGTGCTGAGTTTGCACAATTAGTAAAATCAGGCGCAGAAATTGAAATTGTAAGACAGATAGCAGAATTAAGCATGGGAATGAATCTCGAAACCGTTTTAGAAATCCTCAAACAGCATCCTGATATGACGAATGAAAGGATTGAACAACTTTTAGAATTAGAAGAACTTAGTAGGGGTTGGAATCCTGATTTAGATTATGACCCCGATGATGAACAAATCAGAATCAATTTTGAAAACGGATGGAAGGGAGAAGCATTTGTGTATAAAGAAATGAAGAAAAGAAATTTTGAAGTTGAATGGGAAAATAAATCTACTTTGGAAACAAGAAATGTAATAATCGACTTTGAAGGAGAAAGACACTTTATTGACGACAAGAAAAGCAAATACGACATTGTTATCAAATCATCGAGTGGCAGTAAATCTTTCATTCAAGTTAAAGCTACAACGACCGACATTGGTCGAGCAGACCAAATTGCATTACCGATTAGTACAAGAGAATGGAGATTTATACATGAAACTAATCAAAATGAGTCCTACTACTTAGCAAGAGTGTTTAATGTAAATAGGAACCCCGAACTCTATTTAATGAAACTTGAAACAGAATTAGAACAGGATTAAGAATACTCGCCAAAATATGGGTTGGGATACAGCATAATTAATATAACGTTGAAATGAAATAACGAGAAATGAATAAATAGAAACTAAATGCAAAAAAAAAGATTGTTTTTCGATGCCGCACAAAAATCAATCCCAAGAACCTTTTCGTCCACAATAAGTATAAGCAAAACTATGACAAATACAGCACAAGACAACTTACTCTTTGACTTAGATAAAATGACCCCGAAAGACAAAAGAAATGTGTTTGAGACAAACACAACAGAACTCAAATCAATTATCAAGCAAGCCGACAGTTCGGGAAAAGCGGCTTGGATTGCGGGACGAATGCTTAAAGAATTAAAAGGAAAAGAACTTTTCAAAGTACGGTATAGCTTATTCTCTAAATATATTGAAGGAGAATTTAGAATAAATGAATCAACAGCCAACACATATATTAAGATTTATGAAAGCTTTGACTTGGAAGAAATAAGTGGGCTAATCGTATCTAATTTAAAAGTCATAGCGGAAATACAACAAAGTAAACTTCGCAAAGATGTAGTAAAAGCATTCTCAAACGAAATATTAGGAGATTACAAAGTTAAAGAGGTAATTGCCACTGTCGCTCTTCTTGACAAAGAAAAAACAGAATATAGTCTGAGTGAAGTTCAAACTCTTGTTAAAAAAGTAATCAATAAATCCAACATCGAAAAAGAAGAGGAGAAAAAAAGGAGAAGAAATCTCGTGAAATTTGGTGAGAAATTGAAATCAAAAGCATATCCAGAATTAGAACTGCGCTTTGAAAAGACTCCTATTAATGAAATGGGAGTAGTCGCACTTTTTTGTATTCTGTTTGATTGGATGCGTGGTGTTGAATTCTTTTTAGCAAATTACAATTACAA
>CAZNRQ010000401.1:930-3801 GCA_964574845.1 uncultured Bacteroidales bacterium | reverse complement strand
AAAGAGTGGACCACTTTGTCGCGGAATTACTGGACCAGTTTGCGCGGAATTTCCATTCTATTGGAGATGAATTATATTTTGGTGGAAATTTCACAAAATTTAATACAGACACTATTGTAGGTGTAGCAAAATGGAATGGCTTAGATATGTCAACTCTTGGATGTGGTATTCAATGGAATTGCACAACTCCTGGCATATCAGGTTCAATAAATCCTGTTTATTCAATAATTAGATTTGGCAATAATATTTTTGTTACAGGTAGTTTTGACCAGGCAGGTAATAAAACAGTAAATGGCCTTACCATGTGGGATGGAAACTCATGGAATAATTTTGGTACAGGATTGAAAACATGGGGTGGATATTGGGGCACTGGATTGGGATTTAAAGTTATAGATAACGAGTTGTATGTTTTTGGTGTATTTGATAGTATTAATGGAAATGCTTGTAATAGTCTTGCTAAGTTTAATGGCACTACATGGGTTTCGGTATATAATTTCCCGATATTTTCTTCAATGATTGGTTATCACAATCAGGTTTACGACATTGCTAAATATAATGATCAACTTTATGTTTGTGGTAATTTTGATAATTATCCGCTCATGACAATTTCTTATATTACTAAGTGGGATGGAAATAATTGGGTGAATGTTGGCAATGGAATAAATGGGGGGATTATTGATGCCAGAAGAATGGTAGTGTATAAAGATGAGTTGGTTGTTGCAGGCAGATTTTCAAAAACTATTAACCCAACCAATCCTGGCGAAAACATTGGTAAATGGGATGGCACACAATGGACTGAACTTGGAAGCGGAGTAGACGAAATTATTTGGGATATGAAAGTTCATAATGATACTTTGTATGTATGTGGAGCATTCCAACATGCAGGTGGAATTCCCGCAAATAAACTTGCCCGTTGGGATGGAAGTAAATGGTGTGGGTACGGAATAACTATTAATAATGTAATAGTAGCACTTGATTTTTATCATGATACTCTATATATCGGCGGTGGTTTTAATTATTTAAACAGTGATAGTATATGGGGTGTTGCTAAATGGACTGGAGGCAATTATGTGGATACTTGCAGCAGTACAATCGGCATTGAACAGATTGAAAATCAACAGCAATTAATTAGTATTTACCCCAACCCCGCTACCAATGCAATATATATTCTCGGTATTACTACTAATGCTATTGCTGAGGTCTATGACATCAGTGGCAAACTAATACTCACCAGAAAACTACTTATCCCCCAACTGGATATTAGTGCTTTAGCCCAAGGCATGTATTTTATCAAACTCTGTACAAAGGAAGGGAGTGTAGTGCGTAAGTTTGTAAAGGAATAGGATACACTCCTCTCCCTACTGTATCATCTTCCCCTTATACCTCACCACATCCTTCACGGCTTTTTGCAGCAGTTGGTTGGCCATCATAATCATATCGAAATCGTTGGGGAAAGGCACAGGGCCATTGCCCAGTCGTTTCTGGGTTTCGGCCGAGAGGGCCTGCAAGTCGCCGTTGGCCATCACAAAGTAGTTGTTGAAGCTAGCATTGGCCGAAACAGGCTCCGACAGTAGCAATTGCTTGCTCAGATTATTGTAAAATTCAACCCGCCCCGAAAGCAATGCTTCTTTGTTTTGGTGAGTTTCCAGCACATTGCACGACACCCTCACAAATTTAGGCACTTTGATGTCGTTGCCGGCCGTATCTTTCATCACATTGCCGTTGGCATCCAGTTGGTATTTCCATCCGTCCTGAATCTCGCGGGCTTCCACCCATGTTTTTTCTTTGATGCGCTCGGGCGAAACATCCGCCACTTTCAGGTTGAGCACTATGGCGTAATCATAACTCACGCCCTGTTGTTCTTTGGTATCGTAAATGATCCATTTCGAATCGAGGTCGTCAAGGCCCAACTTCATAAATTCGTCTTCGAAATCGGAAGGCAAACTGGCATACGAATTATTATTGATCATAAACAATACATAGGTCAGCCCCAGGGAAGCCGATTGGCCTATCAGCGCATCCACATCCTTATAGTCCGAATAATATTGTTTGATCTTCACAAATTCGTCGTAAGCCGAGCGGGCAGACATTTTTTCGTTCTTGGCCAGCAACTGTTTGCCATGAGCATAGAAATATTCGCAGGCCTTTTTCTGGGCTTCAATAATGTCGTTATCGTAATTCACCGCCTCAAAACCAATGGCAGCCAACACAGGTCCCGGCAAGGTATTCACCAGGTTCTGGCGGTTTTTGAGTTGCTCATAATTCGAAAACACCTCTTCCCAAATATCAGGCTGACCGGTTTTGCGCAGATAAGCAATGCGGTCGAGGTTTTGCTGTTGAGCGCGACGGAATGCATCCGTCAAAACAGCGATTTCTTTCACCTTGTCGGGATGCTTTTGCAACTTACTTACGGCTTTTTTTACCGCCATAGGGTAATTTCCTTTTTCGAGGTATTGCCTGGAAGAAGTACATCCTGCGATGAACAGAATAAGGAGCGAAAGGGTGAATAGCTTTTTCATGGCGCTGCGGTTTTTGGAAAGAAAAACAATATTTAAGCCAAAAATATCAATTTCCGCTGTACCGGGCATATTAAATCCCCGACCGTGATCCGACATTTCTCAACCTTGCCTTACAGAGCGTGAATATCAGCGCTATGATAATGAAAGCAAAGTTTTTTTTGTACGTTTTAAAATAGTACTTTTGACGATTAATTATAAACCCAAATTATCCCATGTGGAATTTCTTAGTACGGATTATTTTACGATATCGTACCACCAACCTGATCATAATTGCCCTTTTAACTGCCTTCATGGCCTGGCAAGCTACGAAGATACAGTTGTCGTAAGAGCTTCAGGAGATGCTCCCTTCTAC
>CAZNRQ010000401.1:0-920 GCA_964574845.1 uncultured Bacteroidales bacterium | reverse complement strand
CAATACCAACAATTCAAAAGTGTGTTTGGCGAAGATGGCAGTGTGATGTTCGTCGGATTGCAGGACAGCAATATTTTCCACCTTCAGGAATTTAACGACCTGATAGACCTGACCGCCAACCTGAAAAAAATAGAAGGAGTCCAGGAAATACTTTCCATTACGCGTACTTTCAAATTGCTGAAAAACGACAGCACCAAAAAGTTCGATTTCAAACCCATTGTCAAAGACAAACCTAAGACACAGGCCGAGCTCGATACCCTGAAAACCCTGATTTATTCTTATCCCTTCTACGACAACCTGCTCTACAACCGTCAGTCCAACGTTTACCTGCTGATGCTTACGCTGGATAAACAAAAAATATCGACCGGGGCACGTTTCAAACTCATTGACGACATAAAAGCGCAGATAGAGGTATTCACGTCTAAGTATAAAATACAGGCTCATTATTCAGGCCTTCCTTATATCCGTACGGTAACTTCGCTTAAAGTGAAACATGAGCTTCTGCTTTTCATCATACTTTCGCTTTTGATTGCCGCACTGGTTTTGTTCTTCTATTTCCGTTCGTGGAAAGCCATTGCCATTCCGCTGCTGGTGGTTGCCATAGGCGTAATTTGGGTATTGGGGACCATGGTGTTATTTCAATACAAGATCACCCTGCTTACGGGTATCATTCCGCCTCTGCTCATCATCATAGGGATAGAGAATTGTATTTTCCTGCTCAACAAATACCATTACGAATACCGCGAACATGGCAACAAGGTAAAGGCCCTGTCGCGCATTGTGCAAAGGGTGGGCTTTGCCACCCTGCTGACCAACCTTTCGGTGGCGGCAGGTTTTGCAGCTTTCATCATCATTCAGAACCGCATGTTGCATCAGTTTGGTGTGATAGCCTCGCTCAACATACTGGTACTTTATATTGT
>CAZNRQ010000400.1:0-3802 GCA_964574845.1 uncultured Bacteroidales bacterium | reverse complement strand
TGAATGCACCGAACAGATCTTCGACCGTTTCTATGCCAACAGCATAGCCACCCACATTGCTAATTCTAGTCCCAGGATCAAAGAAGTGTTCGAAAGCTGGAAGAACCTCACTCCCGATGCCCTTTTGTCAAACCTCGAAAAGAACCAGGACCTGAAATATGTGATGCTTCAGGAAACTCCCTGGGTGATGGAAGCCAAAAACGAATCGCAATCGAAACACAACATCAGCATTTTGTTTGAAGAGAAACGCATGCAGAACGAGATCGAAAAGGCGCTGAAGAAACTCGAAAAGCTTCAGGTTTCCAATGGTGGCTGGACATGGTTCCCCGGCATGCCCGACGACAGATACATCTCCCAATATATCATCACCGGCATGTGCCACCTCGACAAGCTGGGCGTGCGCGATGTACGCGATCAGCAAAGGGTGTGGAATATGATCAAACGTGGTTCACATTACCTTGATGACCGCATCCGCGAAGATTACGAATGGCTGCTTCGCTGGGATCCTGAGCACATGTTCGAGAACCATTTGGGAGGCATCCAGATACAGTATCTTTATGCACGCAGCTATTTCCTCAAGGATATCCCTGTGGAAAACAAGAACAGCAAAGCTTTCAACTATTATTTCGGTCAGGCCAAAAAGTACTGGCTGCCAAACAACTTCTACCTGCAAGGCATGATAGCCCTGGCAATGAATCGTCTGGACGACAAAGTGACTGCAGCTGACATAGTGAAATCATTGAAAGAAAATGCCATTTTCAGCGATGAGATGGGCATGTACTGGAAGAACTCCGATTACGGATATTACTGGTATCAGGCTCCCATTGAAACCCAGGCCCTGCTGATAGAATGTTTCGACGAAGTGGCCAACGACCAGAAATCAGTGGAAGAAATGAAGGTGTGGCTGCTTAAACAAAAGCAAACCCAAAACTGGAAGACCACCAAAGCCACTTCCGAAGCCTGTTATGCCTTGTTGCTTCGCGGCACTGATTGGCTGGCAAAAGATCCACAGGTCAGCATCATGATGGGCAATACACTGGTAGATCCAAAACAACTGTCCGATGTGAAAGTACAGGCAGGAACGGGCTACTTCCGTACTTCTTGGATGGACGATGCCATAAAACCCGAAATGGGAAAAGTGAAGGTCACCAAATCCGATGAGGGCGTTGCCTGGGGAGCTTTATACTGGCAGTATTTCGAGCAACTGGACAAGATTACCTCAGCCGAAACTCCTTTGAAAATAGTGAAGAAGTTGTTTGTGGAACGCAATTCCGATCATGGTCCGGTGATAGAACCCGTGACAGACCAAACCAAACTGAAACTGGGTGACAAGATCAAGGTGCGTATCGAATTGCGTGTGGACCGCGACATGGAATACGTCCACATGAAGGACATGCGCGCCTCGGGTTTCGAACCCATCAATGTTATCTCTACTTACAAATACCAGGGAGGCATTGGCTATTACGAAAGCACAGGCGATGCTGCCACCAACTTCTTCATCTCGAAGCTGCTGAAAGGCACCTATGTGTTTGAATATCCTTTGAGGGTTGCCCAAAAAGGCGATTTCTCCAACGGCGTGACCACCATACAGTGTATGTATGCTCCTGAGTTCTCTGCCCATTCCGAAGGGATCAGGGTGAAGGTGACGGGATAGTAATTTTAAAGATCTAACCTGAACAAGCGAGAATCCTGCCTAACAGGCAGGCAGGCAATCAGTAAAAATCTCAAAAAACAAAAAACAAAATACAAATAAATCTCAAAATATAATAAAACACAAAATCTCAAAACTGTTTGAACTTTTTATAATTTGGACATTGTAGCTTATTTGTTATTTGTTGTTTGTCCATTGTTATTTAATATATTTTGCCAAAAAGAACATTCATTTAGAGCTTATGGTACTAACAGGTATTAAAAACCTGTTAGGTCTTAATTATTTTTCCTAACTTTGGGTAAACAAACTAAAATCCGAACTTTTATGGAAACTAAGACCATAAACCAAAGCATTACTTTCGAAGCAACTCCCATGGAAGTTTATCAACTGATCATGGACCCTAAAAAACACGGAGAATTTTCTGGCGGCAAAGTTACAATGAGTTCAAAAGTAAAAGGGAAATTCAATATTTTCGACGGATACATTCACGGATATAATATCGAATTGAAGGAAGGCAAAAAAATAGTTCAGGCATGGCACTTTGCCGAAGACGGCTGGCCTGAGGATCATTTTTCGATCTGTACTTTTCTTTTTGAATCAGTAAAAGGAAAAACGAAACTGACCTTTGAACAAACGGGAATCCCCGAACATAAGGTGAAAGAACTCACCTCCGGATGGAAAGAGTTTTACTGGGGACCTATGAAAGCCTGGTTGAAGAAAAAAAATCTGACCTGACAGATTTTTGAAATCTGTCAGGTCATTTGAATTAGTTATTGGGTCCGCCGTTATCAATCCAGCAAACAATAGCGTTTTTTTGAGCATCAGTTAAGGTACTGTTCTGTGGCATACTGCCAGAAACTATACTACTGCGTATTTTCGATTTGTCGGATGAAATTCCTGAATAGGTAGAATAGGCTGAATGACAACCCACGCATTTGCTTGAAACCAACGGTGCCACATCTGTAGCATAGGATTTAGCAGTCCCGCTGCAATCAGGGGTGTAAGAGGTTGAGGAGGTCTTTTTGCAGGCAGTAAATGCAGCTGCGCACATTACAATTACAATTAGCTTTTTCATGTTGAGTAGTTTTCTTTTTTAACGAAGGGAATATAATATTATTGTGTTTCGGTAGTGAAATACTTAATTAAAAACAAAAGTAATTTAACCCGATGAATAATGTGACCTATATGTGCATGATATTCGTCAAAAATAAGAATCAAATCACTCATTAACTTAATCTCGAAATTTTCCATCCGATTAATCAAAATGTATAACTTTGAAATCGAAATTTTGCCATTGTAACATAAGCCAAATTTATGTCAGAAATTAAAACTTTAATAAACGCATTCGTTGACCAGCATGGCGATTCGCGCAACAACCTCCTCCCATTGTTTCAGAAGATCGTAGAAAAAGAAAACTACCTGAGCGAAGAATCTTTGGTAATGATAGCCGAAGCCATGAAACTTTCGACGGCCGATGTATACGGAACCGCTACTTTTTATGCTTATCTGAGCACCGTGCCACGGGGAAAATATATCATCCGCATGTGCCGCAACATCTCTTGCATGATGAAAGCACAGGCAGAAGTAATGGCCGCCCTTAGCAATCATTTAAAGATAAAAGTGGGCGAAACCACCACCGATAAGAAATTCACACTATTGCAGGTCAATTGTCTGGGCTGGTGTCATAAGGCTCCTGCCATGATGATAAACAGTGAGGTGTTTACCGATCTGACCTCTCAAAAAGCCATTCAGGTGATCAACGAATTCATGCAAAAATAATCCTATGGAAGCACACCAACTTAAACGCATCGACCTCGTATTCAGCAATTATACCACTTCAAAATATAAAGTGCTGGAGCGTACCCTGCAAAGGGATCCTGACGAACTGATCAACGAACTTATAGACTCGGGCCTGAAAGGGCGCGGAAATGCAGGATTTCCTACTGGTATGAAATGGAAATTTGCCCGTAAGAACCAAACGGCTGCCGAATATATCATTTGCAATGCGAATGAAAGTGAAACCGGGACTTTCAAAGACCGCGAAATTCTGGAAAGAGTTCCCCGAAAGGTGTTATCCGGAATGGCTATCTGCGCTCACTGCACAGGAGCCAAAAAGGGTATCATTTTTCTTCGTCAGGAATACTCTTATAT
>CAZNRQ010000399.1:650-3811 GCA_964574845.1 uncultured Bacteroidales bacterium | reverse complement strand
CTCCTGACGGTGAACAATGGTATCGTTGCGGGTATTTTTATCGGTCCATCCGTTGCTGCTCATAATGTGGGTAACATCAAAAGCCAGACTGTCGGCAGTTCCAAAAGCCGGAAGCGTAAAGTTCACCACGGGACTTGAATGAAGCTGGTAATTATGATATCCGAAAGTCAGGAAAGGCTTGATATCAAAAACCCCGCCCGAGTATGTGTTGGTAAAAGCTCCGCCTTCCTGAGTAACCACATATTTATAAGACATGTTGGTCAGCAGGTTGAAAAGGTTGCTCTCTTTCAATTTCAGCGTATCGGCCAGATCGGCATTGGTAAAATGCCTGGCCGGAATGCGTTGATATTTCTTTAAGATAGAGGGCGCCGGATCCACAAAGGCAATATCCTGAGGCATGGTGTCGGCCTTGGAGCGTCCTACGTTGAGATATACATAATCAATGTTCCATTCGTCCACATTGCTTTGCCAACTGGGAATGCTCAAAGGAGCAATACTGGCAAAATTGCTAAAACGGAACTTGAATCCCTTTTGCAGGAAAGTGGTATCCTTAATGGGAATCATCACCTGCCGGAAATCGCGGTTATAGGCGGTTCGGAACGAATCCAGCGTCAGTCCTCCGGTATTCCACATGGTAAACCATTTGTGAAGATGGGGCGAATAAAAATCCAACATCAGCGAATCGCCGGGGCTGGGAGCATCGGCCACACCCTGGGGCTGATAATAAAAACTAAAGTACAGGGAGTCGCTCACAGCAATAGGACCGGGAGTTCCGTCGAACAAAGTATCCAGGCGTATGGGTAAAGAGGTCAGGTTGTCAGCCAGAAAAGGAGTGGGAGTTGCAAAAGAATAAATAGCGCCGGTATCGTTGATGGCATCCAGAGTAGCCACGCCTATGGTAGGCGGATTAATGCAATAAGTGCTATTGATGAACACGTTTCTGTCGGCCCAAAGGCTATCGGCTGGGTATATCCGGCCAATGTAAGAGAAGTCATCCAGAAAAGGCAGGTGCACTTCGCCGGTAGTCTTCAGCGAAATCATC
Organism: uncultured Bacteroidales bacterium; assembly: GCA_964574845.1. GTDB lineage: Bacteria > Bacteroidota > Bacteroidia > Bacteroidales > CAIWKO01 > CAIWKO01. The sequence continues at coordinate 2,769 of CAZNRQ010000399.1, read as the reverse complement.
TCTTTATTTTTAGAGACCAATGGATTCGAATGCAGTCCGACAAGAATCTCCTGGGCAGACAAGCCGGAAGTGATCCATAGCAGCAGAATGAGTACTATATTTTTTTTAATCATCGATCATTTTTTTTAAAGTCAAACTTTTTATCGGAACGATACCAAAGGTCAACCGTGCCGCCAAACTGAACCGAATTGCGGGCATCCGGTTTTTGTTTATAAACGCGTGCATGAACCGTATCGTTACCGTCGAAGAATATTTCGTTGCCCACATTTAATGATGCTGCCTGCAATAGGCTAAGGACTTGTGATTGTTTTTTGCCATACAGATCGGGCACGGTAGTGGTCGAATTGCCTTCTCCTTCGCCCTTACCAATGATCAGGTCTATCTTCGATCCTTTTTCAATCAACACCCCCGCTTTAATTTCCTGTCCCTTGTACCTTTGTTTGAGAATGGCATTGTGGGCAATGTCGGGCACATAAGTGAGTGCACCGGGTTTCAATCCGTAGGTTTCCAGCATGGCCGATGCCTGTCTCAGTGTCAGATCGACCAGATTAGGCATGCTCACCTGCTCGGGCCTCAGTGCCACCACGGTCAGATACACCTTACGGTCTTTTTTCACCTTGGTACCTGGTGCCGGGTCCTGCATGGCAACAGTACCTTTCTGCAGCGAATTGTCGTAAAGAGAGTCGTTAATAATATACTCCAGGTCGTTGTCGGAGGCAAATTTGTCAAGCTGTTCGATAGGAACGCCTTTAAAATCGGCCACAACAATATAAGAGCCATGACGTGTATAAAGATTCAGGAATCTCAATATTACCCAGATCAAAACTATGGTAACCAGTATCGCGATGATAGTATTTTTGAAAAATATTTTGCTCTTAAAGAAGCCCAAAAAACTCATAGTTAGGGTATTGTTAGCTCAAATATGATAAAAGACCTTGAATTATTAACTTTAAAATGTTGATTTTATTGTTTAGACAACTGCAAATTTACAAATTAATATAAGAACTTTACCAAACCGAAAAAGACATTAGTACCCTAAATCCATAAATATGAAAAAGAACATAGCCATTATTGCCGGCGGTTATTCAGGCGAACACGATATTTCGATGAACAGTGCGGGCATGATCATTAAAAATATCGACAAGGAGATCTACACTCCTTATTTGATTCACATTACCAAAGAGAAATGGGTTTATGTCGACAATGATAAAAACGAGATACCTGTTGATAAAAATGATTTCTCTGTAACGATCAACCAGAAGAAAGTAACCTTCGATTGTGTTTTTAATATCATTCACGGCACACCCGGCGAAGACGGTAAGATTCTGGGCTATTTTGAAATGCTCGGCATTCCGTTTACTTCTTCCAATCATTACGTTTCGGGCATGACTTTAAATAAAGGTTTTTGCAATAAAATAGTTTCCGGATTGGGAGTTGGGGTGCCCCGTTCGTATCATCTTTTTAAGCGCGAAAAAAACAACCTGAAGAAAATTATTGAAGACCTGGCACTTCCGGTCTTTGTAAAACCATGCAATGGAGGTTCAAGTGTCGGGACAACCAAGGTGAGCACCGCCAGGGAATTTGAAAATGCCGTGAATCTTGCCTTTACTCATGATGATGAGGTTTTGGTGGAAGAGTACATCAACGGAACAGAACTCACCTGTGGAGTGTTTCGTTACAAAAAAGAGATGATCGTTTTTCCCATTACCGAAATCGTGTCAAAAAACGAATTCTTCGATTATATTGCCAAATATGAACCCGGAAAATCGGAAGAGATCACACCGGCCCGCATACACCCCGACACAGAAAAACAATGTGCCTCAACCTCCTCCTTCTTATACAATAAACTGAATTGTAGTGGGGTGGTCAGAATAGATTATATCGTAACCCGAAGCAAAATGTACTTCCTGGAAATAAATACCGTACCAGGAATGTCGGAGATGAGTATAGTGCCTCAGCAGGCAAAAATATTTGGTTATCAATTACCCCAGTTCATAGGAATGCTAATTGAAAACGCTATTTATAACAAAAAATAGAAAAAATATTTGCCAGTAAAAAATTTCATGTATATTTGCACTCCCAAAATTCAAGAGGGAGTTTAGCTCAGCTGGTTCAGAGC
>CAZNRQ010000399.1:0-640 GCA_964574845.1 uncultured Bacteroidales bacterium | reverse complement strand
CCTTCATTCCTTCCTTCCTTCCTTCCTTCATTCCTTCATTTCTTCCTAAAAAATAATTAAAAAAAAAGCTTATTATTTTTTTATTACAATTAATGCTAGTACTTTTGCACCACTTTTTTGGGAGTTTAGCTCAGCTGGTTCAGAGCACCTGCCTTACAAGCAGGGGGTCACTGGTTCGAATCCAGTAACTCCCACAAAAAACAGAAAGCACTTACAGTTTTGTAAGTGCTTTTTTATTTCCCACTAATCATTTTTCAAAACAATAACGTGTGAAAAAGTATTGTTTTTTGAAAACACTAATTTGTATTCGTTAGTTCATATCCACTAAGGAGTTCAATACACACCTCCTATATCTCGATTTAATTCTCACCACATTGCAGAATAATTATTATTAAGATGTTACTTAAATAAAAAGGGCTCTAATAAATTATGTTTAATCACCCATACGATTCACAATGTGATATGAAAGGTTGAAGTGAAAAAAAATATGTTGCGAAAAAAATCCGTATTTTTACTTAGAATTTTGGAAAAAAATGAAGTTTTTTATTTTTTTTTCAAAAAAACGTAAAACGGAACAAATATGTACTATATTTGTACTAAGATTTAACAAAATATATTAAAACAAAAAAGAGTATGAAAC
>CAZNRQ010000398.1:0-3827 GCA_964574845.1 uncultured Bacteroidales bacterium | reverse complement strand
GGGTGCCGGTGCAGCGCATCGCCCAAAATGAGAGCAACCGTCTGGTGCACATGGAGGAAGAATTAGCAAGCCGTGTTATTGGTCAGGATGAAGCCATTAAGAAGGTGGTTAAGGCTATCAGGCGTAATCGTGTTGGATTGAAAGACCCCAATAAACCCATTGGCTCCTTTATTTTCCTGGGCCCCACCGGGGTTGGTAAAACATACCTTGCGAAGGTGCTGTCGAAATATCTTTTTGATTCGGACGATGCACTGGTGCGCATAGATATGAGCGAATATATGGAGAAGTTTGCGGTATCACGCCTTGTGGGAGCGCCTCCGGGATATGTAGGTTATGAAGAAGGCGGACAGCTTACAGAAAAGATCCGTCGTAAGCCTTATACAGTTTTGTTGTTGGATGAGATCGAAAAAGCGCATCCTGATGTATTCCATTTACTATTACAAGTTTTGGACGATGGTCAGCTGACCGATAGCTTTGGAAGAAAAGTGGATTTCAAGAACACTATTGTTATCATGACCTCAAACATTGGCTCCAGACAGCTTAAAGATTTCGGTCAGGGCGTGGGTTTTCAGACCACTGCCAAGGATTCGAATAAGGCAGGTTATGCGAAAAGCATTATTGAAAATGCTTTGAAAAAAGCCTTTGCCCCTGAGTTTCTTAACAGAATTGATGATGTAGTAATATTCGACGACATCACACGCGAAGATATTCACAAGATCATTGATATTGAACTTACTCATGTTGAAAATCGCATTAAAGCACTGGGTTATAAATTTAAAGTTTCTATCAAGGCCAAAGATTTCATTATTGAGAAAGGCTGGGATCCTAACTTTGGTGCCCGCCCGCTGAAGAGAGCTATTCAGAAGTATATTGAGGATAGTCTTGCCGAGGAGATCATTAAATCGAATCTGAAAGAAGGCGATACCGTTTATGTTGACTTCGATGCCAAAAAGGAGGAAATTACCGTTAAGATAAACGAGCCCAAAAAAGCCGCAGACAAAAAAGAGCCTAAATAAACCCTCCCGGATATTACAAGATAGAAATTGATTTTTCGAAAACAGCTTCTGCCCTATTCATTTCGATGAAATTTGCGGCAGAAGTTTTTTTTTACAGGCTGAGGATAGATTTATGAATGTCTGCCACCTGTGGAGCTATTAATTCCTGGCTATTGTTCTGTACACAAAAATCCGCCCTGTCTACTTTGGTTTCGTTGGGGAACTGGTTCGACATACGTTTGAGCACCATATCACGATCAATACCATCGCGCTGCATGACGCGTTCGATGCATAATTCCGTTGGGGCTGTAACGGCTATCATCTTGTCGAACATGGTATCATAGCCCGTTTCGTAAAGTATGGCCGATTCCATGATCACATAAGGAGCCGAACTATTTTCCGTAATCCAGTTCTCAAACTTTTGCAGCACGAAAGGATGAATGATATCGTTGAGTTTTTCCAACTCTATTTTGTTGGAGAATATGAGGTTCGAGAGTTTTATAAAATTAACACTCTGATTGTCGAAGATGCTCTCGCCGAACAAGACCTTAATCTTTTGCAGAACTTCCAGATCGGAATATGCTTTTTTAGCTTCCTGATCGGCAAAGAATATGGGAATACCCATTCCTGAGAAAATTCCTGCCACTACCGATTTGCCGGTGCCTATTCCGCCTGTCAATCCAATCTTTATCATTATTTCTTTATTGTGTATTCAACATTTTCGGGTTCGATGCGGAGAATCTTTACCCATGCGGGCGAGTGCTTTATGGTCACTTTTGTGATGTTGGTCGCCGAGGGAGTAAACGTAGAGGGGATCTTAACCGATACGCGGAACGAATCGGTGGCTACATTCTTAATATCAGGAATACAAACCGTATAGTATACTTTAACTTTGGCAGGATTGGTGACGATATGTTCATCCCAACCAACTGAATCGGTCAATACAGGGACTTCGACAAAGTCTTCGGCATACTGAACCACCGGTATAAATACTTTGACATAATCGACGGAATATCGAAGATTTAGAGGATTGTAATTGTTTACCAGTTTTAAACTAACTGAGGTATTTGACGACAAATTATTGAAGGTGCGTTGCTCCGTTTTCACGGAAGTGATGGTCTTCAACAGGTCCTGATTTCCTGTGACCAAAACGGAATCGGGAGTGAAAAGCACTTTATGGTACAGACCATATTGTTTTTCGAAAGAAATATCGGCATCCAGCACAACCGGCACCTTTTTGATAAATGCTTTGTCGAGTCTGATGTTTAGGTTTTGCGGCATGAAAGCAACCATCTTGTCCTTTTGCTTGAAATCGGTGGCCAGTTTTTCGCGAAAGCCATCCATATCAATATTGATCTCGAAATTGTTTCCCTGGAGTTTGGGCGAATATTGCGACAGGTCTATTTCCAGATGGTGCAATTCCCGTTTAAATTTTCGCAATAATATATTGTAGCCTGTACTTTGGAGGGTGACAAAAAACACGGTATCGGAAGCGGGCAGGATTATTTTATCGCTCTGAAGCCCTTTGTAAGTAACCGAATAGCGAACCACTTCAGTGTATTCGCGCGAAAACCTGATCATCATCCACATTACTAAGGATACGAACAGGCAAATAATAAAAATCTGCAGATTCGGACGTTTCCGCTTCTGCAGGTTTTTAGGTTCACCAAGAGATTCGTCAGTATTTCCTGATGTCAAAATAATTGTTTTTTAGGTGAGATTTACGAAATCTGTTCGCCTGAAATGGTCGAGGCGATAGACATTTTCTCTATTTTCAGACGGCCTTGTCCTTCGGTTTCGATGATTACTGTGGTTTCGCCTACTTCGAGGATCTTACCATGAACACCACCGGCGGTGATGATTTTATCGCCTTTGGCCAGACTTTCTCTGAATTTTTTCAGTTCTTTATTCTTTTTGCTTTGCGGACGAATGAAGAAAAAGTAGAAAACTACTACAATCAATACCATCATTACGATAGTACTTAATGCGCTGCTTCCACCACCTGCTGCCCCACCACCTGCGGGAGCCATTAATAATACGTTCAATAAACTCATTTTCTTTTGTTTTTAGTTATTTAATACTTCTGTTACTTCAGCTTTTATGGTCAACACTTTGGTATTGGGTTGGGTGTTGGCAACCAGTGTGACTGATTTATTTTGAATTCCTTTTTTGCCTTCGGTGTTGAAGGTAACCAGAATGCCACTCTCCTCGCCCGGTTTTACAGGCTTTTTGGGATAATCAGCCACGGTGCAACCACATGTGGCTTTGGCATCGGAGATGACCAGGTCGGATTTGCCGACATTCTTGAATTTGAAAGTGAAAGATACTTTTTCGCCCTGACCGAGTTTGCCAAAATCGTGCTCTTCGGTGGTGAACTGAAATTGCGGTAACTGGCTCATATCAACATTGCCCGAAGCAGTGTTAGGATTATTTACATCGGAAGAACTGATCTGACCATTGTTATTAGAACAAGATACCATGAAAGCCAAAATGCCTGCCAGAAATAATATTGAGAATCTCATCTGATTTAATTTTTGCAAAATTACGAAAACATTACACATCTAGCCAATTAATCCCCGTCCTTTTTTCTTAATGCGCTTTTTTTCCTGAAGATCGAAAAGCAGTTTGTCGAGAATGCCGTTGATGAATATTTTGCTTTTGGGCGTGCTGTACATTTTCGATATCTCTATGTACTCGTTGATGGTTACTTTGGTAGGTACCGTGGGTATTTCGATGAACTCGCACACGGCCATTTTCAGCAGTAGGGAATCCATCATAGCAATACGCTCAATTTCCCAATTGTCAACTTTAGATTCAATCATATCGTCGAGA
>CAZNRQ010000397.1:0-3839 GCA_964574845.1 uncultured Bacteroidales bacterium | reverse complement strand
CTGGATGAATCGCAGGCGATAAAGAACCCATCCTCGAAAGCTACCAAAGCAGTGCAATTGCTCAAGAGCCGGAACCGACTAGCCCTGTCGGGGACTCCGCTTCAGAATAATATTTATGATCTGTATGCCCAGTTGAATTTCCTGAACCCGGGAATGCTGGGCAACATGGAATTTTTTAAGAACGAATTTGCCAACCCCATTGAAAAACACCAGGAACAACTGAAAAAAGATGATCTGAAGAAGCTCATCTTCCCCTTCTTTCTGAGACGAACCAAAGGACAGGTGGCAGAAGAACTGCCCGAAAAGACCGAGATAGTTTTGTATTGTGAAATGGGTGACGAGCAACGCAGGGTATATGATGCCTATCGCAACGATTATCGCGACCGCATCATGCGTAAGATAGCCACCGAGGGTTTGGAGAAATCAGGAATTTATGTATTGCAGGGTCTTATGAAACTACGACAGGTTTGTGATTCGCCGGACATTTTGGGCAATGATGAGATATACAGTCATGAATCGGTGAAGCTGGAAGAGTTAACAAGGGAGATTACCGAAAACACAGGGGAACATAAGGTGCTGGTGTTTTCACAGTTCATAGGAATGTTGAAACTAATCAGGCAGCGGATGGAGGTTCACGGCATCAACTATGCCTACCTGGACGGAAGCAGTACCGATCGAAAAGAGAGTGTGGAAAGGTTTCAGAGCGACGATAATTGCAAAGTTTTTCTGATCAGCCTGAAAGCCGGGGGCGTTGGATTGAACCTGACGGCCGCCGATTATGTATACCTGGTTGATCCCTGGTGGAACCCGGCTGTGGAACAGCAGGCCATTGACCGAACCCATAGAATTGGGCAAGTGAGAAGTGTGTTTGCTTACAAGATGATTTGCAAGAATACGATTGAAGAAAAGATATTGCTGCTACAAAACAAAAAGACGGAACTTGCCAAAGAGTTGATCACTGAAGAAAAGTCATTTATTAAGAATCTCAACAAGGAAGATATTGAGTATTTATTCTCATAGTTGTCCGTCACATGAATGTTACAGCAATGAATGGATGGATTAATGAAAATACTCGAAATCGCTGTCCCAGTTTGCCCTGATAACAATTGTACTCTGGAAAAAGAATAAAGGTTCTGGCTGGCGTTTACGCATATAATTTCCAGTTGTCCATTTACCATCGCGGTTCATATCACCAATAATGCGGATACGATAGTTTCCGGGTAACAGATTTTCGAAAATCACCTGTTCATTTTTTTCTATCGTTCGCTCAGCTATTACGTTTTTACTATCGTTGATTAATTGCAAGATGTAGGGATATGGATAAGAACTGGCCTTAAAGGTAAATAACAACCGGCCATAATCTTCTACACCATTGGAAGTGAAATTAATTCTTAAAGTATCATTTGGAAGTCCGAAAATATCGGTGAAAGCACCGGGCAAAACGATCAAACGGTAATTTTTCTTCGGTTCCCATTTATAATTTATGCGGAAATGACGCTTGACCAGAGAATCCGCATCAACAATATTCAGCGACAAAGGTGCATAATTGCTGTCTATCTTTTGGGATAAAGTAATTTTGGTCCAATCGCTTTTTACTATTGGGTGAGAACAGCTAAGTTGTAAAGGCAAGTAAAAAGGGAGAACTCCGTTAGGCGAAACATTTGCAGTAGCAATAAGTTTGAATGCTGATTCAGTTTCAGCTCCACCTTTTCCACTTGGCCGACCCTTGACCTTGGTCTGAGGCTTTGGCTTCATGGCTATTTCCACCGTATCAAGATAGACGCCGTTATCAGTGAGAATAAATTTTAGTGTATCAATCTCGGGATCGGCAAGCCAGCAGGTAAGAGTGTCTTTGTTTTTATACAACTCATCGAGCTTCCAGTTTGGAGGAAGTTTCTTATTAAAGAGTTCCAGCTTAATATCTGTAACCGGTTGTTTAAAATACAAACGAAACTGCCCATAATTGTCCGAACGTGATTTTAATAATTTCTGAGCTGTATCAGCATGAACAAAAGATCGCAAATCTGTTCGGCGAATTATTTCAGAAACAAGCAAAGTATCGGCTTTGCTTCTGAGGGAATCAGTCTTAGAACGGCCAGCATTCTTTTTAATATCGATGGAGTCCTTTTTTTGACGGGAAGTATCAGGATGATCATTTACATACTGGGGGGTCAGCAGAGAATCTGCAAAAGCAACAGATTCATTAGGCAAATTGTATTTCATGTCCATGTCCAGATCAGCCAGGGAAAACATCTTATAATGGGACATCTTCAGGTTATTGAGAACAAAATTGCCAGAAGCATCTGTTTTTGTTAGATAGTCCGGTTTCCTAAGTAATGGTGCCGAATCGATATCCGAATTATACAGCATCACCAAAACTCCTTTGGCAGGATCGAGTGTATAAGCATCGATAACCGACCCCCTGATACTTAGGGAGTCAATATAATCACCTGTGGAAAAGGCATACTGGAAGCTGCTCAGGATATTGTTTTCGGTTATGTCATGAATAGCTTCGCCAAAATAAATGGTATATGTAGTGGAATCCTTTAATCCGGCAGGAAGATCAATCACCAATGACTTTCCGCGTACATTGTAGGTCAACTCTTCCTCAGTAGGTGGAGAAACTACCACCTGATTAATCTGATCAGTAAGATTGACAAACTCATTGAAAGTGATTCTTATCCTTTTTGAAGTAAAATGGGTAGTGTGATTCAGAGGCTCATATTTCTTTGCAATTGGAGGCGTTACATCTTTTGGGCCACCACTGGGAGTAACAATATTTGCACATGAAAAGGCAAATGCAATCTGAAAAAACAGAAAAATAAACTTTAGAGGTTTTTCTAGCTTACTCAGCATGAATCAGAATTTGGGCAAATATTGTATTAATTAGTTGACAAAAATAATAAAAAGCCGGTACTTAATTAAGAAACCGGCTTTTAATGATTTAAAAAATGGTCTAAGATACTAGTACCTGTAATGATCAGCTTTGTAAGGGCCTTCTATGGGTACGCCAATATAATCGGCTTGTTCTATAGTCAGTTTGGTGAGTTTTACGCCTATTTTTTCCAAATGTAAGCGTGCTACTTCTTCGTCAAGATATTTCGGCAAACGATAGACATTTACTTCGTATTTATTCTTATTCTTCCAAAGATCAATCTGTGCCAGTGTCTGGTTGGTAAAGGAGTTGCTCATCACAAAGGAAGGATGTCCTGTAGCACAACCCAGATTCACCAAGCGACCTTCAGCCAGTAAGAAAATGGCATGACCATCGGGGAAAACATACTTATCAACCTGAGGTTTGATATTTATTTTCTTAACTCCTGCATAAGATTCAAGTTTATCCACTTGAATCTCATTATCGAAGTGTCCAATGTTGCAAATGATGGCCTGATCTTTCATTTTCAGCATGTGCTCTACGGTTAATACATCTTTGTTTCCTGTTGTGGTAACATAGATGTTTCCTTCGTGGAGAGTATCTTCAACACATGCTACTTCGAATCCTTCCATAGAGGCCTGTAAAGCACAAATAGGATCGATCTCGGTAACAATAACTCTGGCACCATAGGATTGCATTGATTTGGCACAACCTTTACCCACATCACCATAGCCCAAAACCACAACCACTTTACCGGCAATCATCACATCGGTGGCACGTTTGATGCCATCGGCCAGTGATTCGCGGCAACCATAGAGATTATCAAATTTTGATTTTGTTACAGAATCATTTACGTTGATGGCTGGGATAAGCAATTCGCCTTTTTCCATCATCTGGTACAAACGGTGTACTCCGGTGGTGGTTTCTTCCGAAACACCTTTCCATTCTTTCACCACATTATGCC
>CAZNRQ010000396.1:0-3850 GCA_964574845.1 uncultured Bacteroidales bacterium | reverse complement strand
CATCAGAATCGTAGCCATATCCATACCCATACCCATACCCATACCCATACCCATAGCCATAACCATAGCCATAAGCATTCCTCAGGGGGACATCATTTACGATTATAACCGGCCTAGGAATATTCCTGTCTTCGATGCGGGTTAAAAGGTCCATAAATATATTTTTTCTGGTTTTTCGAATTCTAACAACGAAGGCATTTAAATCACATTTTGGCATAAGGATATTTGCATCAGTTACACTTATAGCTGGCGGGGCATCAACAATTATGATATTAAACTCTTCACGTAATTTTAGAAACAAGTCGTCTATTATTTCGGAATCGAGTAATTCTGCAGGATTAGGAGGCACTGTCCCAGATGGCAATACAAATAAATTTTCATTATCTGTTTGACATATTACATCTTTTAATGATACTTTACTAGCGAGGTAATCGCTTAACCCGGGTTTTTGAGGAGTTTCAATGATTTTATGAATACGCCCCCTTCGCATATCTGCACCAATAATGATAGTTTTTCGACCTGTCATTGCAAATGTATACCCAAGATTTACAGAAACAAACGTTTTTCCGCATTCAGGCATATCTGAAGTGATTTGCATTATAAATGAAGAGTGCTTACCTGTGAAAAAATTAAGATTTGTACGTAAATTTCGAAAACTTTCACCAACTGCCGAACGCGAGTTTGTCTTAAACACTTTTTCTTCATGTTCTTCATTATGCATAATGTAACCAGCAATGGGAAAAGGTGCTACATCTTCGATCTCTCTAGTAAAGGTATATGTATTTTTCAAATAGGATGGGAGAAAAACAATTGCCAACGCCAATAAGATTGCAACAATAAATGCATTAACAATAAATAAACCTGTTTTCGGTGCAATTTGTTTTATGTTTTCGGGCCTACAAGGATCTATTACCTGATTGTCTGGAGTGTTTGTAGCTGCGGTAATCTGGGCCTCAGCCTTTTTCTGTAATAGAAAAACATATAACTGATTATAAAGATTATATTCTCTTTCAAAATCAAGCAATTTTCTTTGATTTGTAGGAAGGCTGAGTATTCGAGAATTCACAGTATTTGATCGCTCAGAAATATCACCAATAGAAATATCGCTCAGCTTTATGTTGTTTAATGTATTTTCAAGTATATTCTTTCTAGCTTGCTCAATTTGGCCTTCCAAGTTTAATAGGGCGGGATTTTTCTTCGTTGCAGTTTGACTAAGAGAGGAGTGTTCGCTATAAAGCTTTGAGAGTATAGTAAGCAAATCCGTAGTAGCAGGATCCTCAATCCCCATTGCTGAAGGAGCAATTACAAAAGTTGGATCCCTATGCGACTCTACATATTCTTTCAAATAATTATAGTATTTGTTCTTTAACTGTAATTTAGCCTTTTCGTTGTCAAGTTCTTTCATGTGCTCAAATATGCGTTGAGCCTCATCACCTAAATCCAATAGCTTGTTGTCTTTTCGATAAGCTTCTAAATCAGATTCCGCATTTGTTAACTGCGATCTAATTTCAAGTAACTCATTGTCAATAAAATTAATCGTCAAGTAAGCGACCTCATTTTTTGTTTGCAATCCAGATTCTATATATTCGGATGTAAGTGCATTTAAAAAGTCTTGCAATATTTCAGGTTGGTTAAACTTAAATGTGACCTTCAGAATTGAGGAAGTTTTACTGGTAGGCTCAACGCTTATTCCAGCCTGATAAATATTAACAAGTTTACTTAACTCATTCATTCTAAAGCTAAGCTTAGAATATTTATAAGAGGAGGGATCATCGGGTCCTTTTACAATACAAAATGTAAAGTTCGGTGTGCTTATAGTGTCTCCAAATTTGTGTTCTTTGTTATAATCTATATTAGGAACAAATACGAGTTCATCGGCCTTTTTTATATTCCTATTTGTTGAATATCTATAAAGATACCCCCCATTCAGATCCGACTTAAGAATAAACCTATCGGGAGCTGTAAAGTCAATAGAAAAAGTTGATCCCGGCACCTGTGGCTTTGTTGTATCTATTACAACCACATATGGTCCGCTCAGATAATTATTATTTGTCCTCAATCGTCCTTTTGCAAAATAGGAAACCTGCCAAGGAATCCTCTTTAATGCATTATAAGTCAAAGACGCCGATTGCAATATAACCACCTCATTCTCAACAGGTGATTGCGTTTTCCCAACTGTAAACCCAATTAGTGATTGCGCATCCAAAATGTTTTTAGACTTTGGGTCTTTTAATAATATAGTCGTGTATCCTTCATAAACACGATCCGCTTTCTTAAGGTAAATCCAACAAAAACTTATCGATACGGCAAATGATATCAATAAAATGTACCATTTAGAAATTAAAACAGCAATAACAAGCCTATAATCAAGCCCTTTATTTTTTACATTTTTGAAATCATCTAAATTATGTGTAGATTTTTCTTTGAAAGAATTCATGTCCTATACTTAGAATATATTATTTAAAAATCGAATAAATTAGCATAATTGTGCTTAATGTTGACAATAATAATGCATACGGGAAAGTATTAAATCCATATTTCTTTACCTTAAGTGGTTCAATATAAATCTGGTCATTTGGTTGCAAGAAGTAATACGGTGAAGTTAAAATTTTTGATGACGTTAAGTCTATTCTTGCAATTTTAATCTTATTTCCACCCATTTGTCTTGTAATTACAACATTTTTCGCATTATAATATTCTGTAGGTTTAGCAAGCGCAACAACATCAAAAATAGTTACACGTGAATGATAGAACAAAAACGTTCCGGCGTTCTGCACTTCTCCATAAACACAAACTCTAAACCCAGCAAGTTTGACAGTTACAAGAGCTTCTTTAATAAAAGGTTTAAGACTGTCATTAAGCATAAAAGCAATTTGATCAGTAGTCATCCCTATTACTTTAAGACTATCGAGATACGGCAATCGAATTGTTCCTTTTGGACCCACCTCATACCCACTAAAATAAAGATATTGCTCGGAATTATTTAATTCATTAGCTGTTTGTTCACCAATAGTACCATTTACAAAAGCTGATGCTTTTTCATCAAGAGATTGAACCTTTACATATAAAACATCTCCTTCTTGTACAAGATATTCTGAAGATGGTCGAACAAACAAACTGGTATCTTGAATTACATCTTGATATATAATTGTTTTTTTTCGCGAAACACATCCGTATTGAATAAATATAATTGCTCCTAAAACCAAAATAACATCAAGCAATCTATTGAAAGGATCTTTTTTTAATATTGACTTCATATTATCATATATATTTGTAAACTGGTATTTTAAAAACAGATAAATCAAGAATTTATAACGAGCAATTTTGACACAAAAGATATCATATTGTACAAAAAAGAATAATTTCACAAAATAACAAACTCAAATTCCATAAAGAAACGAATAATATTTTGCGAGTTTTGCATTAACACTTAATTAATTTATGTTTCTAAAAAAACTTTTAATTTGAAATAATTCTAATTGTACTCTAATTATACATCCATTTAATGACAATAACTCACCATTGCACTCAGAAATTCCTAAACATACTTGGTTGATTAAATTTCATTTATTTTAATCCAATTTATCAACTTTCACTCAATCGCAGTTTCCCGATTGAAAATTCGTCTTACCGCTAATATTAACAATCACTAGGTTGTGGCATTAAAAATAAAAAAAAACATCCCCCTCTATTTGCATGCTGTCTTATACTATTTCCAAACACAAAAATACTTATAAAAACCGAAATCAAAACACGGTTGCGAAAAATCTCATTTCTTTTTTAATGATTGTAATATTATTGGATATTCCGCGCAAAGTAGACCACCTATTCCGCAGCAAACTGGTCCACC
>CAZNRQ010000395.1:0-3859 GCA_964574845.1 uncultured Bacteroidales bacterium | reverse complement strand
CCTTATTGGGCAGGAAACCGGGTATTGTTTGTATTTTAGGTACAGGTTCGGTTTCATGTGTATACGATGGCGAAAAGATAACTGATGCCATTCCATCATTGGGTTTTATATTGGGTGACGATGCCGGTGGTGTCTCTCTGGGTAAGGAATTACTTAGAGCCTATTTCTACCGTAAGTTTCCACCTGATCTGGCTATTGCATTTGAAGAAAAATTCTTTATAACACGTGATGAGTTGCTTACCAAGGTGTATCATACTCCTTCTCCCAACGCTTACCTGGCAACCTTTGCCTCCTTTCTTAGGAATAACTATAACCATCCTTTTCTGCATGAATTGGTCAGCCGGTGCTTCCGAAGTTTCTTTACTGATCATATAATGGTTTATCCGGACCATGAGAAAATGCCCCTTGTTTTTACGGGTTCGGTTTCCTCTAATTTGAAAGATATTTTATACGAAGTAGCTGATGAGTTTGGAATGACAATTTACAAGATCATGAAAGAGCCTATGGATGGGTTGGCTGAGTTTCACAGTCTGGAAATTGATTAACTAATAAATGACCAGCTTATTCACAGAAGTCTCTTTGCCCGAACGCAAAATGGCAAAGTATATGCCTTTTGCAAAAACAGAAAGATTAATGTCTGCAGCGTTTTTATCTGGCAAAGATTTCAGGTAAATCTGGTAAATGGTTTGCCCATATACATTAGTAAGGCTAAGATTGAGATGGCTTATTTGACTTCCGTTCCAGCTAATGGTTATATTATTATGGGCCGGATTGGGGTGAATGAGGATATTCGACAGGGAATTATTTTCCGAAATTCCTACTGCATAAATATCCACGGAATCCTCTGTTATATCAGTTCCACAAGCATTGTTGACGGTTAGTGTGATGATATAACTTCCGTTTGAAGTGTAGGTGTGTGAGGGATTCAATAGATTTGAGAAACTTCCGTCGCCAAAGTCCCATAAATAAGTATTCCCATTTTGCGAAAGATTATTGCAATTAACTGTGTTGTTATTTTCAGTGAAATTGAAAAGAGCCGTGGGAGCCATTGTGTTCACAGTGATTCCAACAGGCGAACGCAGACTTCGACAGGTGTTGCCTTTGATCTTCCAGTTATAGAAATAATAATAATAAGCCGGATTGGTATAACTGTTTCCTGTAATGCTTACTTTTCCCTGTATGTCGTAAGGATAGGAGGCTCCGCTACTATTTCTGTAAAGATTATACAAAGGGCCGCTTCCTACCAACCTATAATTTGAGCCTGCCATAACAAACCAATTCAGGTTGATAGTCGTTTTTCCTACAGAAAGGAAGATAGAGGTGTCATAAACGATGCTGGCGGGAGTTTTCAAAAGTATGGTCCGGATACCTGCGGTTTTTGCATAAACATCTAGGGATTGCAGTGTAATATCATCTAGGCAATTAAAAATAAGGTAATGATCTGTGGCGCCATTGTAATAAGCGCCCGAACCTATGAGAGTATCAGAAGCACCGGTGGTAAACGCTTCAGTAATCTCAGATTCCACATAATATTGGGTTGATGTATTAATCACAGGTGTGGTAAAAGTATCACCCACAAATATAGGATTGCCGGCAACAGGCTGATCATACCAGTTTAGATTGCCTGATGCCTGGGCAGTAATATCGAGAGAACCGGGCTGGCATATCTCGTAATTTGCTGCTATAGGTGCAAGAGGCCGCTGGATGTTAATATAGTTGAACCTCGAAAATGTATTGTCACCAAATGCGTTTTGGGCCGTGAGAGAAACCGAATAGTACCCATTAGCTGCATAATAATGATCAGGGTTTTGAGCGGTGGAAGTGTTCCCGTCTCCAAATTTCCATAAATAGGAAGTAGGAGCGTTAGTCGAAAGGTTGGTAAACTGCACATGACCGTCGCAGGTGTTGATAGGATTTGCAACAAAGCCTGCCATAGCTGCCTGTCCTCCCGATGTACAGTTAAAATCGATGACAAAACCACGACCAGTGCTATATCCGTCAGAATAAAAGTGAAGAGTGACAGTATCGCTACTACTTGTAAAAGTATTAGGAGGCAAATTATTTGGATTGCTGCAGTATTTCCCCATCAAATGGGCGGCATTCATAGAACCATCGTAAATCTCCAGATAATCATAATTGCAATAGCTGGTGTCACCCATTTCCACATCGAAATCGGTGAAATGCACAAGGAAATTATCAGTGGAAGTATTAATAAGCATAATGGTGTCGTTGCTGTTCGACAAATAGGTGCTATTGCCACCATTGTCGTAAAGTGTGCCCTGGCAGGCGTTAATGATGGTATTGTGATTTTGCGTAGCTGTGTAGGTACAAGGTTGTGCAATTAGGATGGAATCAATGTACGTCTTAATGTGGGTGCCATCGGTAAGTGTGAGAGAAATGGTTTTCATACCCGGACTACCATATATTATATTGAAGGGACCCACAGAGGTGGCCGTGGCAGGAGCGGCATCTGCACCGAAATCCCAACTATATGAAGTGATGTTGCCAGCAGAGCCGTTGGTGATGGTAATGCTTTCACCAACGCAACTATTCTGATATGAGATATCGAATGCGGCTTTCAGGCATTGAGAGGTCAGGGGGATATTTGCAACATAAGGTTGGTAGTTGTGTTTAGAAATGGTAAACACCACTTTCGAGCCATCGATGGGAGTAAAATGCAGCGTTGCAGTTCCGCCAGTCAGCGTGGCGCTGCTCACCAGTTCTCCGTCAACTACCAGGGTGGCCAGGCCATCGCTGCATGAGGAGGAATATACAACAAATGTGGTATCACCACAGTTCAACGAATTTTGGTGTGTCGCGGTAATAATGGTTGGATAGGCTGTCCATATCTTCATAGCAGGATCGCCGAAATAATGATATAGTTCATCCGTATAGCGGTCGTCGCCCCAGGTTTGCAGCATACGCAGCAGGCCCTGGTTCATCACATCGCCCATAGTATAAATGGGGCTATGAGGTTGTGGTGTGCCCACCGGCAGGTCGCCATTTCCCGAAAAGTTGGGTATTAAACCCGGTGAAGCCCAGATGGCATCGAACATGCCTTCGATCAGACCGTCATTGAATCCGCTGTAGCTGTAATAAGCCGCTCCAAAAACGCCCACAGCACCTCCATTACTTTTGCGAAGGAACTTCTCGGCAAAGCATTCCGGTAATTGAAATTCTCCGGTATGACAGTTGATACTGAAAACCACAGGTAGTTTGTTGCCATTGTTCAACAGATCGATGTCGTTGCTGACGAATTGGGGATAACCCCAACCCGTGCCACCCACATATCCATGATCGCGGTGAGCCAGAAAAAGGTCGCCATTGGCTGAATTCAGCTGACTGATTATATCAGTCTTGCTGCCATTCCATAAGAAACCGGGACGCAGGAGATCGTTAGGCAAGGGTTCGGAATTGGCATAAAAACCATCGTTGTAATACACCGGATTGGCCGAATCGCGTGCTTTGTAGACTCTGGATATATTATATCCCTGAGTGGTCATATAATTTCGGATTTCTTCCATGGTCATCAGGAAGCGACGGTCTTCGTGACCGTTGTAATCATCATCCTGATAAAATGCACTTCCTATACCATTTGTATAAAAACCGGGGATCATGGGAGGGGTCTTCTCGTAAGATATGATCTTGTTCACCACCAGCATAGCCTGAGCTGCAGATGCAACGGAAATGCGCCCGAAAGCCATATCGGCAGCATAGTCGTTGGTTCCATCCATGCAGGCGTAATAAAGATCGGTGGCAAAATTATCGTGATAGAGAGGGTCCTGATGAATTTCGCCGGGTACCTTGTCGTGATCGCCCAGTATGACAAAGTAATCGGGGTGGGGATTGTATGCCAGAT
>CAZNRQ010000394.1:0-3883 GCA_964574845.1 uncultured Bacteroidales bacterium | reverse complement strand
ATGTCGTATTTGACGACAATACCCTTGTAATTACTGAGAATTCTGAGGCAAAAGATATAGAAGAATGGGACTCTTTGACTCATATTCAACTTATTACTGCAATTGAAAAGTCTTTTTCTGTAAGGTTTGAATTAGACGATATTTTAAATTTTAAAAATGTCGGAGATATGGTAAATTTGTTAGAACAATTGACAAATGGGTCCTAAGCACATTTGTTTGTCTTTTGGAATTTTTGTAATTCCGTAATTAATAACACAATGTATTGATGCTTTTTAATACCATTGATTTTTTTCTTTTTTTAACACCTATTGTTATAATTTATGGCATTGTACCACGAAAATATAATTGGGTTGTCTTATTTGTTTCAAGTAATATTTTTGTAGGTCTTGTTAGTATTGAATCGCTTTTGGTTCTTTATTCTGTGTCTGTAATTAGTTTTTTTACTGGAATTTGGCTCTCAAATAGAAAGGAAAAGAAAGAAAAAAAGGTCCCGCTATACACAGGGGTTCTTTTTATGGTGGCAATTCTTTCTTTTTACAAGTATATTCCTTTTTTTATAAACTTATTACAGCCAATAATAAATCTCATTTCCTCAAATGCAGTACAAATTAGAGTACCTAGTTTATTACTTCCGGTTGGTATTTCATTTTATGTGTTTCAGGCAATCGGTTATCTTTTGTCAATATATCGAGGTCAAATAAAAGTTGAGTCTTGTATTAAGAGTTATTTTACATACATGTTTTTCTTTCCAAAATTGCTTTCCGGCCCTATTGAAAGATCAGAGAATTTTTTACCACAATTGCAAGAAAACAATATTCTTACATTCCCCAATATTGTTTCTGGAATAAAGTTGTTTATTTTAGGGTTGTTTAAGAAAATTGTAGTTGCCGATAGGCTTGCAATTTACGTTAACTCGGTATACAATAACTATCAACATCATAGTTCCTACAGTATTTGCTTAGCTGCATTTTTTTACGTCATTCAAATATATACTGATTTTTCCGGATATACAGACATGGCAAGGGGTATTGCAAAGATTTTCGGATATAATTTGATGGAAAATTTTGAGCGTCCTATTTTAGCTCAGAACATTTCGAATTTTTGGCGAAGATGGCATATCTCATTGACTAAATGGGCAACTGACTATATTTATTATCCTATTCATGCAAAACGAAGAGATTGGAATACATTTGGAATCTTCTATGCAACACTATTTACTTTCTTATTGATTGGCATATGGCATGGACCAACAATGAATTTTGTATTATTTGGTTTTATTCAAGTTTTGATTGTGTTTTTTGAGTTTTTGACAAAAAAGTTCCGAAAAAAAGTAAGATCAAGAATGAATAGTAATTTTTGGGAAATGGCATATAGGTTTATTTCTTGGACTTTGACATTTATGGTGATTACATTTTCTATGATTGTATTTAGAATTCGTGATATGGACAGCCTGGTAAGGATTTTTAAACAAATATGTGTTTTTAACGGAGCCTTGTTTATTGGATTGCCTTCGAATTTTATTTACTCTGTTTTTGGAATATGGTTGGTTATTGTAATTGATTTGTGGAAGGAATTTTGGCCAAAAAACTTTTTATTTAATGAAAGCAATATGTTTATTATGAGGCAATTGCCATATTTTATTTTTGCAATTTTGATATTACTGATAGGCGTTTATGATGGGGGCCAATTTATTTATTTTCAGTTTTAAGGAAATGATAAAGAAGATTTCAGTTAAAATAGTGTTGATCTTAATATTAGCTTTTATATTAGATTTTTCTATAGGTAGGACGCTTCGTTTTTTTTATTTTAGGGAAGTAACTGGAGAGCATTATCGGACTACGTTTGCTATAGAAAAGACCAATGCTGATGTGTTGGTTTTTGGCTCTTCCAGAGCAAATCATCACTATGTTCCTAGTGTCTTTGAAGATTCCTTAAAAATGACTTTTTATAACACCGGTATGGATGGAATGGGTATATTTTATCAAACTTCGGTATTAAAGGCGATATTGAAAAGGTATAAACCCAGAATAGTTATTTTGGATTGTGCTGGAGGTTTCGAAAAGGGCGCAGAAGATTATGATAGAATGGCAGCCTTATTACCGTATTATAGGTCACATGAAGAAATACGAAAAATTGTTGATTTACGAAGCCGCTATGAGAAGTATAAACTGATTTCTGAAATATATCCATTTAATTCTCAGATCCTCACAATTGCTGGTGGAAATTTTGAAAGCACGAAGAAGAAAAAATCGGACACGAAAGGCTATATTCCTTTATATAATGAATGGAAATCGAAAATTGATTCAGTTAAGAGTTATACTACGTATGAAACGGATTCAAATAGTATTGTTGATGTGAATAAATTACTTGAGTTTGAAGAGTTTCTTTGTGACGCAAAAAAATCGGGTGTTAGGGTATTTGCCATATATTCTCCTATTTTTCTAAAGTTTCATGAAAATAAAGAAATCGAAATTTGTAAGGGGATATGCGAAAATGAGAATGTCCCTTTTTGGGATTTTTCTAAAGACACCTTGTTTCTTAATAATAATCTTTTGTTTCAAGATATCGGGCACTTGAATAACAATGGAGCTATAGTTTTTTCAAATATTGTAGTAAGAAAAATCAAGAAATATCTTTCAAAATAGAGTATTTGCTGAAAGAATTTGTTGATATTCTTTTCTAAACTTGAAAATTACAACTCATTTTTTATATATTTAAATTTTCCAGTATTTTCACTTGGAATGTGCTCAACAATTAATACGTTCACTTTATTTACGAATCTCGTCAATTCGCTTTCAAGGCGATTAATGAGTTCTTTAGAGATGTTATTATTTGATTCAATTTTAAAATCAATATTGCCTGATTTATATTGAAAAATTTGAAATCGACTTATTATATCAGTAGTAATTCCAATTTCATAAAGGATATCAGTAAAAAATACACCATGTACCTTTGCTCCATTTTTTAAAGTAATTGTATCTGTTGTTCTCCCTTCAATGTGACTCATGATTTGAGAATTTATTCCACAAGTGCATTTTTGGTTATGTAGTTTTGCTAAATCGCCATTTTCGTATCGGATAAATGGCATGATATAGTTGTCAAGTGAAGTAATTATTAGTCGTTCATTATTTCCAGAAACATATGTAGGGGAATTAACTATTGTTTCAACGATAACGTGTTCTTCGTTAATGTGTAATCCATTATTTTCGGCACATTCATATGAGATAGCTGATATTTCACCACACCCATATTGATCATAAATTGGCACTGAGAAAATTGTTTGCAACAGATTTCTATACATAGGGAGCAAGGTTTCTGTTGTGCTAGATAAGGCCCTGAGTGCTTTATTTGGCGCAAGGTTATGCGATTGCATGTGTTTCGCAAGTAGAATAATGGCTGAAAGATAACCTTTAATTAGAACTGGATTGAATCTTATAATTTCGTCGTAAACCTCTTGGATGTTGTTATCATTTATATTGAAAGTATTAATTGTCTTTTTATTTTGAATCCAATCAATACTTTTTGAAAAAAATTTAGATTTTAGACTTGGCTTTAAAACTGTTTTAGAGCCCCATAAAGTTAAAACTCTTTCTTCCATTCCAATGCCTATCCAATTATACCAACGATAGTAAGAGGCCCAAGCAAAGGAACGATTATTTGTATCGGAAAATGTTATTAATGGCACGCCTGTTGTTCCACCTGTTTTTCCTTTTTGGACCAAATTAAGATTAAAATTAGTAGCAAGCAGTTTTTTTTGATTACTTCGTGCAATTTCTTTTGTTAAAATGGGTATTTTTTTGATATCATCCAATGATTTAATATCTTCTGGTAAAATGCCATGGTTACAAAATAAGTCAAAATAGTAAGGTACATTATTATAAGC
>CAZNRQ010000393.1:0-3895 GCA_964574845.1 uncultured Bacteroidales bacterium | reverse complement strand
AAAGGGGGTCAGCTTAACGCGGAACTAGGGGACCAGTTTGCGCGTATTCTCCAACTTATTGTGAATGAGTTTTTTTTTAAGAAGTGAAATTTATTAACTGAATTTTGGGTAAACTATAATGTTATGTCTGATAAAACTATAAAATTTTATAAAAACGATATAAAGGAGCTGTGGGAGCAAACTGACGGCGGTCGTTTAATATTTGAAGAGATTTATCCTCAATCCAAATCAAGCTTTGAAGGAAAGAAAAATTTCTCTGTACGTGATGACGATGAGAAGGCATCGGCTTGTGTTTTCAAAGACAAATCCGGCACCGTTTGGCTGCTCCAAGACAAGGGCGGTCCCGATAACAAAGCCATGAACGCCGTCCAACTCTTCATGTCCAAAAATGGCAGCAGCTTCCCGGAGGCGATGGCCAGTCTATGGCAAAAATACGGCAACGATAATGCCTCACCGGATAGCAGCGTGATGCACCCAAAACCCCGGATCGAGAACACCGGTATTAAATATGAAGAGATTCAGGTTTTCACAAAAAAAGATTTTTCGGAATCCGAATTGAATACACTGGGGCCTGACGTAAAAGCCGAGCATTGTAATGACCTCAATTTATTCGCTGTTGATTATTACATAACGAAAGAAGGATTCAAGATCTACAGTACCGGCGAGTGCCCCATTTATTATTATGACTATGGATCTTTCGGCAAGATATATCAGCCTCTCAACAAAGAATATCGGTTTATTTACAAAGGTAAGAAACCCTCAAACTATATCTTTTCCGATAAGAGAACGGCCAAACTGATCAATAAGCTCCAATCCAACGTCGCCATTGATAACTCTAATTCTTCTCTGGACGAGAACACCGATCCTGCCGATGGCGCAAGAACCCTTCCGGATGTGATCATCTGCAGTGGGGGTAGTGATGCCATTAATTTATATTCGCAGGGCTGGCGGGTGATATGGTTTAATAGTGAAACGGCTTCTATCAGCGATTATGAATACAAATCTGTTCTCCGCAAACTGGTCGGTTCAGATGGCCATATATATATTGTTCCCGATCTGGATCAAACTGGAGTTCGCTCAGCGTTACAACTGGCCATGAGGTTCCTTGACCTTTGCATTATCTGGTTACCTTCCCGCCTGAAAGAATTCAAGGATTGGAAAGGCAAGTCCTGTAAAGATGTGCGTGATTTTTTTAAATACTATACGGATGAAAAATATAAAAATCGCGCGTACCATTTCAAACTTCTTGTCAATACATCTTTTCCAATGCAATTCTGGATTCCCAAGCGCGACAAAAAAGGCATTATCATTGATGGAGCCTTTGAGATCAACAATGATCGCTTATATAAATTTCTCGAAGCCAATGGATTTTTCACTGTCGAAACCAAAGCCAATAAAAATCTTTTCACCTGGGTACATGTAAAAGATAATATCGTAACTGAAATAGGCGATGCTCAGATCGCCGAATACGTAAACAAATTCGTTACTAACTTTTTTCGTGAAAACCTTCAATACTTATCCTCAGCCGGTGAAGGTATTCTTAATACAATCCACCGCACAAATCAGCTAAAAGTGTCCAGTCTTAGCAAATTGAATCGACTGAAGATTGACACCGTTTGCTGGGGCCCGGATCATGATTTCCTATTCTTCCAGAATTTTGCCGTAAAGGTCACTGGATCCGGCATCGAGGCTATTCCATGGAAAAGCTTCGATAAATACATATACGATTACAAGATCATCGCCGCCGACTATAAGCCCATTCCTGCACCTTTCACCATTTCATTCAACCCCGAATATCTGAAATTAAAAAAGGAACTCGAAGCTGCCCGTGCAGCGAACACCTCAATTTCCGACGCTGGCGGCGATGGCCGCGAAGTGTCAGGGCATAGTGTTACTTCTGCCGGTACAAATGCTCGGCATGCCCATAGGCCCAGTCAATCCGAGTTACAACAAAAACTTGATGCCTGGCCGGAACTTGATCGTTTCACGCTTGAAATACACGACAAAGAATTTTCCCTCATTAAATACTTCTACAACACGGGTCGGGTATTCTGGCAAAAAGAAGAATCAGGGCAAGCCCTTTCTGAAAATGAACGCAAGGAATGCGATCTTCATTTTATTAGCAAAGTGGCTGCCTTGGGCTATGCCTTGTACCGCTACAAAGAACAAGGAATGCCTTATGGGATTTATGCCATGGAAACTGATGAAAGCATAGATACAGGCAAACATCAGGGTGGTACCGGAAAATCGTTTTTTCTAAAGCTCGTTCGGCAAGTCCGTAAAAACGTGGTCATGATTGACGGGCAGAAAAAGTCTATAGTTGATGACGCTCACCTTTTCGGTCGTGTCCTGGAATATATCACAGATTTCATCTTCATTGACGACCTTGGAAAACACGTTCCACTCAACATCGTATTCGTTCCCATCACCGGCGACATGATTGTTGAACCAAAATTCATCGAAAGCTATGAGATCCCCTTCGAAAAGTCCCCCAAGATCGGTTTCACATCTAACCATCCATTGAGCAGCTTTGATCCCAGCATGCGCCGCCGTATCTGGTTTGTAGGGTTTAGTTCATATTACCATCCGGAGGACCCGATGAAGGGATGGCCCGAGCGCAACATGCGCACCGAATTCGGTAAAAACCTTATCAGCGACTACACGCATGATGAAATGAATAAAATGTATAATTTTCTCGCCCAGTGTCTGCACACCTATCTTAAGTTTCATGAGAAGATAAACCCACCCATGGAGTCTATTGACAAGCGCAACATTCAGGGCGCCATGTCCGACGACTTCCTTGAATGGGCTGAAGACTATTTCACACACGACCGCCTTAACGTCAACCTGCCACGTGCCGAGGCCATTGAGGACTATAAAGCCAGCATCCCGGCCAATGAAGCTAAGTTTATTAAATCCAAAAAATTTCGCGAGCGCCTCAAGCTTTATGCTCTCTATAAAGGCTACACGTTCAATCCAGTTGATCTCATGCACACCGAGACCGAACGCAATCGTAACGATATCCGAGCGACTATCGACAGTAAAACGGTTTACTATTTCCACCTGCGAACCCCCAATTTTAAGCCTACCCTATCCCCTGCTGAAGGTTCCTCGCATTCACCATAGCCAACTGACTGCCCCATTGTCCACGGTCATCTGCTTGATGAATTTTCGGCACACATAGTGCCGACATTTTTTTCTTTTCTCAAAAAGAAATAACATTTTTCTTTAAGACTATATAAGTCCTCTGTCTTTTGACAGAATTCAAAATAAATAAAGACATATTATTAAATATCATAACCTTACATTCTGTCAATTTTCTGTCAATTTTCTGTCAGTCAATAATCTCATTGGCACAATCGATATTATGCTTCTATTTCCATGCGAGCCTTACCTCATTCTGCCACTTAGGATAACCTTCTGCCAATGCCAAGGTTATCCTGACAGGCAGAATGTTTATTCATGCATTCAATCAATTAGCCTTTGTTTTCGGAATTCTGTCAATTCGGCCAATGTTTGTACTGCTTTTTGAAGTACTATATTTTCTTCTCCACCCGGTGATACCGTCCAGCTCAACTCATGGCCTCGGATCACCGCCTCTGCCCTTGTAGCCAAAGTTCAATAGGCTTTGTTGGAATTGGAATCAATCAAAATACTCAATCAGGCAGAAACCATCTTGTCCAATACTGAATTGAGCACGATTATTGAGATTTCTGCAAATGCAGATTGCTCGGTAGAAGAAGTTGAGAGGCCGATGTCAAACCTTAAGATTCTTTAATCGAAATGACAACTAAATGTATGTGTGTAGAAAATGTTTTCAGCCTTGATTGATGATAAATTTACACTGTTGTCCGGTAAAAGTTTGAAAGAAGCCGAAGCATAAGCCCGGCTTCTT
>CAZNRQ010000392.1:871-3904 GCA_964574845.1 uncultured Bacteroidales bacterium | reverse complement strand
GTTTTATTATCTCTCGCTTTACAAGTACCGGAAAAAAAATAAGTGCAGAAAATGCCGGATTTATTACAAAAATGACCGAATGTCATCCATATTACGTTCAGCAATTAGCGCAACAGGCGTGGCTAAGAAGCGAAAAAATATGCACAACCAATACAGTAAATGAAGCTCATGAAAATCTGGTACAACAACTTGATTTCTTATTTCAAACTATTACCGACGAACTCAGTAATACCCAAGTTAACTTTTTAAAAGCGTTGCTGTTGGAGACTATTCAATTTAGCTCCCAAAAAAGCCTGCATGAATTTCAGTTAGGGACCTCTGCTAACGTATTAAGAATCAAGCAAGCACTTGCGAACAAAGAAATTATTGACATTTCCGGAAGTTCTATAACTTTCCTCGATCCGATGTATAAATATTGGCTTAAAAAGATCTATTTTAAGTTCTGAGCAACTTTTAGCCTACAATTATACGAATAAGGTAATCAGTAGTATAACCTTTGTATAATGTGCCGTCTTTCAAGCCTCGTATTATTTAAACATAAAAGGTCAAGGAAAAAGTCTGAAAAGAAACTTCGAGACTTCCATTAAATTACTTGGTACTCGCTAATCCTTCACACAACGGACAGAAAAACCATAATGTTGAGGAAAGGCACCTCTGGCAATAACGGAGTCCCCATAATACATGAAGCGGACAAACGCAGTGGTATTATTGCAGTAGTTTGTAGAGCTCCACCAGAATCCCTCGCCTCCATATTCGAACAAAATTGGACCTTGAATGCTGCGGCAACCTGCCGGAATAGCAGAAAATCCGCTTTCGTTAGTTGTCGAGTCCGGGACAGACCAATGTGTCAAACAGTGCTCTTTCATTTTGCCACCTGCAATACTGTCGCCGCCCAAAAAGGTAGAAAGTGTTGTCCATTCGGCATCAGTGGGCACATGCCAGCCAGCAGGGGCAATAGTGTATGCACCTATAAGTGCAAAATAATTATAATAGCATCCATACATATTAATGGTATCAGCATTATTAGTATTATTGTATGTACAATAAAAACCTTCGCTTAAATTGAGCCATGTTTGATCATCCGGTACAAAAGGTATGGTTGTTCCATCACGGAATTTGGTAGTTTTCATGTTTTCAGCCATCCAAATCTGCCCGCCAATTTGTACTACAGGATAGTGATTATCATCACCATCTGTACAGTCAATGAAATTGAAAGTTACTGTTTGATCTTGTGTAGGAACAAGCATAAAAACAGTTCGGTATATACCAGATTTCCCTGTTATTTTTAGCCTGTCCCCATCATTATACTGCATTTGAACGAAATCCTCCACATCTTTACCATTATTGATGGTCTCCAATTTTTTATGTTCGGGAGCCAAAAATGGTGATATTAAATTTTGGCAGACAATATTTGGCATAATCGTTCCCGTGCAATTACTCAGTATTTTCCCGAAATAAGACCACGATTCTCCTCTCACTTGAATAAAATAAACCCCACTTCCAATTCCGGAAACTTGAAACCTGTGTAATCCTTGTTTCAATATCTTTTGAATTCCGATTATTCTCATGCCTTCAACGCTATATATCTCAATTGAAGTATTTCCTGAGAGAGGGGCTTCAAATTCAATATTGCATAATTCTATAAACGGGTTAGGATACAGTGAAAATAATTTTTTGTTATTTGTCTCCGCATCTGCCATTCCAGCAGTTGCAGAAAGGTGCAAAATACTGCCACCTGATAGTACTAAATTTGTACATTGTGTAAGATTTTCCACCTTAACACTATCAACAATGCTGCTTGCGCCAATGCCGACAAAACTAATATGATAGTTTTGAGAGTGCACAAATGCTGAAGTTAATACGAGACCAACAGTCAGACAGATAATTTTCATTCTATTAGGAATCAAAGCAATTCATTTTAATAATGGAAGTGCATCACTTTTTAAAATATGCATTAATTTCAGGTCGTCTTTAAAACCCTGTCTTATGTATCACTTTGCCAAAGATAAGATAATAATAGAAGCATTCAAAATATATCAGGTTGAAAATCATAAATCTATTCGTTTCCACTTCGTAAACTTATCGCTAGTAGGAAGGAAAGAAGCGTGACTTCATTTTTATTTTCAAGGCAACAAACAACGGTTGCTCGACTTCGTGTTATCAATAAGGCGGACATATCTCAGGATTACGCTGAGCTCACTAAGGCATCTTCACATAATGCGTCACAGCGATAGTGTTGTACCTCTGTTGCACCTAAAAACAAAAAACCCCTTAAAATGCTTGTTTTAAGAGGTTTTATGATGTTTTGTTCTTTAAAGAGCGGTCCGGACGGGACAAGAACCTTTCATTTTGCAATTATCTATTTCTTATTCCTTTTCTTACTGTATATAAGGTTTTAGTGTTGATTAGTAAATAAGACAAGTAAGGAGAAGTAAAGACTAATTAAAAAATAGCGACAACCAAACCGACAACCAAACACTTTTTTACTATATTTGCTATGTTCAATTTTCAAACATACAAGGATGGCAAAATACAATTTCAATCTGAGGGATTGGTCCAGTACCAAAGAAACACCTATTAATCTTGTTATACGGTGGAATAATAAAAGATTGGTTTTCCCAACCAATGAGCGCATTAACCCCAAATTTTGGAACCTTAAAACTCAATCGGTAAAAGAAAAGGCACAAATCCCTGAATTCCCAGAGTTTAATACAAGACTGGATAGAATTAAGTCAAGAGCGAAAGACCTTTTCCGTCGATTTCAGAATGACAATGATCAACGACAACCATCATTTGATGAACTCAGGGAAATACTTTATACTGGTTTTAGCGACAAGAACACGCCTCAAAAAATAAACCTATTCCAATTCTTTGACCAGTTTATTAACGAGTCAAAGAATAAAGTAAATGAAAAGACCGGGAAAATGTTTTCGAGTGCGACTATACAAACATACCAGAACGCAAAAACTGTATTACAGGCATACCAAACGGCAAAAAGAATAAAGATCAATTTTAACTCAATAGATTTAGATT
>CAZNRQ010000392.1:0-861 GCA_964574845.1 uncultured Bacteroidales bacterium | reverse complement strand
CAACACTATCGGCAAACATATAAAAATTCTAAAAACCGTATTAAATGAGGCAACTGAAAGAGGAATTAATGAATCAATTGCATTTAAAAGTAAACGGTTCAGAGTTATTACGGAAAAAACAGAAAGTGTCTATTTATCTGAAAGGGAATTGCAGGAGCTGTATAACCTCGACTTATCAGATGATACGAAGTTAGAACGTGTCCGAGACTTGTTTATTGTTGGTTGTTGGACTGGATTGCGGTTTTCTGACTTTTCAAAGATTCAACCTGAGAATATTATTAAAAATAAAGATGGGGAATTTCTTGAAATTGAAACGCAGAAAACAAGGGAACCAGTTGTGATACCTATACACTGGACGGTTAAAGAAATATTGAATAAATACAATGGTACCACACAAAATTCACTTCCTCGTGCATTATCGAACCAAAAAATGAATGCCTACCTTAAAAAGATTGGTGAAACAAAAGAAATAATGCAGGAGCTGACCACACACACCAAAACAAAGGGCGGAATGAACGTTTCAAAGATGGTGAAGAAATACGAGTTAATTACTACCCATACTGCCAGAAGGTCATTCTCAACTAACGCATATTTGGACGGAGTGCCAATAATTACTATTATGAAAATAACAGGTCATAAAACTGAAAAGGCATTTATGAGGTATATAAAAATCACTCCGAATGAACACGCCAAAATATTACAACTTCATTGGCAGAGAAAACAAGGTTTAAAAGTAGTATAGTTTCAAAATTCAATACACATATCCAATGAAAAAACTCGTTATTCTATTTTGTATGTTCTCAGGCTGGAAAAAACGCTCTAAATATCCAGTGTGCGCCGGTTCAAATTGACCACCTCGCG
>CAZNRQ010000391.1:0-3905 GCA_964574845.1 uncultured Bacteroidales bacterium | reverse complement strand
GAAAACTATTAATCACGGTTTCTATCTCTTCGGGATACACATTTTCGCCGCTTTGCATTACAATCATGTTCTTGAGGCGTCCGCGAATATACAGGAAGTCGTTGCGGCCAAACATACCCAGATCGCCTGTCTTGAACCATCCGTCTTCGTCAATCACAGCAGCAGTCAACTCGGGTTCTTTATAATAGCCCAGCATGACATTGGGTCCACGGGCCACAATTTCTCCTTCGCCTGTGACAGGATCAGGGTTCATAATCTTCAGCTCTATGCCGTCCAGTTTGGGTCCGGTCGACTGCAGTTTGGTATGGTGAGGACTGCAACCGGCCAGTAGAGGCGCAGTTTCGGTCAGGCCATATCCAATAGCATAGGGGAAGCGGGCTTCGATCAGGAATTTTTCTACCTTTTTATCGAGTTTGGCACCGCCAATTCCGAAAAATTTCAGCTTTCCGCCAAATGATTTCTTCAGTTTACGTCCGGCCAGCCAATTCAACACATTATGTACGAAAGCGGTTTTATACATCACCCTCGGTATCCAGGTACGTGTGAACGTCGGTAAAATCGTATTGCGGTATATCTTCTCAATGATCAAAGGCACGGTCAGCATCAATGTGGGGCGCACCAGTTTCATGGCGGGCAACAGAATGGCCGGTGTGGGTGGTTTATCCAGATAGTAGACACAGGCTCCATAGATCATGGGCAGAATCAATCCCAGGGTGTTCTCGTAGGTGTGCGAAAGCGGCAATATAGACAGGAAACGGTCTTTCTCGTCAATGAATTGTATTTTAGCCGCCTTGATGGCCGTGAAGGCAATATTTTTGTGCGAGAGCATCACTCCCTTAGGTTTTCCGGTGGTACCCGAAGTATAAATGATGGCCGCCAGATCGTCCTCAGCTACATGATATTCCTTCTGGGGAATGGCTTTGGCGTCGTAGCTTTCGGTTTGTCCCAAGGGACGCAGCAGCGCAAAATCATCAATCATGATGATGTTGGAGGGCATTTTATGTTCTATGCCTTTCAGCTTGTAGCGCAGGTTTTTCGAAACGAATAGGAACTTAGCTTCTGAATGTTCCACGAATTTCTCAATCTCCATAGAGTGAAAATCGGGCAGCAAAGGCACCGCCACAGCACCCATAAAGGTAGTCGCAAAATAAGTGATGCCCCAGTTGGGCATATTTGAACTCAGAATGGCTACTTTATCGCCCCTTTGGGCACCCAGTTTTTCCAGAAAAGCCTGCAAAGCCTTGATATTGGAGTCGGCCTGACGATATGTTATAGGCTTACTTCCTACAAAAGCATAGGCATTGTGGGTAGGAAATTTTTGTAAAGTCTCTGAAAATAACGAAGGGAAAGTATAATTGGTTTTCTCTGTGATCATTTGGTAAATTAAAGTGCAAAGATAGGCTATATAGCTCTAAAAGAGGTTTTTATTTTCATAAAGATTGTTAAAATGCCTTGCTGATGATTGAATATCATTAGCTTGCCCTGTTGATAAAATTTCAAAGCTAACCGTTTTAGAAAGCTCCGACGTCTGCTATTCAGTCTTTTTACTGCGTTTCCGCATGGTTTCGTCGAGAATTATCTTGCGAAGACGTATAGATTTGGGAGTAACCTCCACATATTCATCTTCCTTGATATACTCCATGGCTTCTTCCAGCGAAAACTTCACAGCGGGGATAATTACGGCCTTATCGTCGGTTCCCGAAGCTCTAACGTTGGTAAGCTTTTTGGTCTTGGTAAGGTTGACAACGATATCGTCGGCACGGCTGCACTCGCCAATGATCTGTCCTGTGTAAATCTCTTCGCCGGGATTTACATAAAACAGTCCGCGGTCCTGCAGTTTATCGATAGAATAGGTAATGGCCTGACCTGTCTCGCCCGAAATTAAAGATCCGTTGCGGCGGCTCATGATCTCGCCCTTCCAGGGTTCGAATGATTTGAAAGTATGAGCTATCACGGCCTCTCCTTCCGTTGCGGTAA
Organism: uncultured Bacteroidales bacterium; assembly: GCA_964574845.1. Taxonomy (GTDB): domain Bacteria; phylum Bacteroidota; class Bacteroidia; order Bacteroidales; family CAIWKO01; genus CAIWKO01. The sequence goes on along the minus strand of CAZNRQ010000391.1, from coordinate 1,928 downwards.
GCACGGCATTGGTAATGCCTATCAATCCTCGGGCGGGGATATCAAATTTCAGTTCAATACGGTCGTTCCTCGATTCTATGGTCGCAATATCGCCTTTGCGTTTGGTCACAATTTCTATGACCTTACCGGAAAATGCTTCGGGGACATGAATGGTAAGCGATTCCACCGGTTCGTGTTTCTCGCCGTTGATCTCTTTGATGATCACCTTGGGTTGTCCCAACTGAAACTCGTAACCTTCGCGGCGCATGGTTTCTACCAAAATGGAAAGGTGCAGAATACCGCGTCCGAATACCAGCAAGCGGTCGGGGGAATCGGTTTCGTCAACCCTAAGGGCCAGATTCTTTTCGGTTTCATGAAACAAACGTTCGCGCAGGTGGCGTGAGGTTACGTACACACCTTCTTTACCAAAGAAAGGCGAATTGTTGATGGTAAACAACATACTCATGGTAGGCTCATCAACACTGATGGGCGGCATGCCTTCGGGATTTTCGAGATCGGCAATGGTATCGCCAATATCAAAACCTTCGGGTCCGAGGACAGCTACTATCTCCCCTGCTCCTATTTCGGTCTTTATCTTTACTTTTCCCAGTCCTTCGAAAAGGTATAATTCTTTAATGACCGATTTCATCAGGGTGCCGTCGTTCTTAACAATAGACACCTGATTGCCCGCCTTGATGCTTCCGCGGGAAATACGGCCCACGGCAATACGTCCCACATAGGAAGAATAATCCAAAGAGCTGATCTGCAACTGCAGATTGCCGGGAAGATCGGTGGGAGCCGGAATATGCTCGATGATCATATCAAGCAGATAAGTAACATCCGTAGTAACGTTACGCCAATCCTCCGACATCCATCCCTGCTTGGAAGAACCGTAAACGGTAGGGAAATTCAATTGATCTTCGGTAGCATCGAGGCTGAACATCAGGTCGAAAACCTTCTCGTGAACGTCTTCGGGATTGCAGTTGGGTTTATCTACCTTATTGATAACTACTATGGGTTTCAGTCCCAGTTCAAGTGCTTTTTGCAATACAAAACGGGTTTGGGGCATGGGTCCTTCGAAAGCGTCTACTAATAAAAGTACGCCGTCGGCCATGTTGAGTACGCGTTCCACCTCGCCACCAAAGTCGGAGTGGCCCGGGGTATCGATGATGTTTATCTTAACTCCTTTGTAACGAACCGAAACATTTTTTGATAAAATGGTGATTCCGCGTTCGCGTTCCAGATCGTTGGAATCGAGTATGAGATCCTTTACTTCCTGATTATCACGAAAAAGTTTTACCTGGTATAATATTCTGTCGACCATGGTTGTTTTACCATGATCCACATGGGCAATGATTGCTACGTTTCTAATATCCTGCATGTTAAATCGAAAAAATTTGTTTTTTGAAAAGAATTTGCAAAGGTAGTCATTATTTACCAGTTAATTGCATTAAGTATTTTCGGAAATGGGGAAAACAGCCGAATTTATTCGTTGCGATCGAAGGAACGGCGGGGGCCCATCATCTTATAATCTCTGTGCTGAATGGTCTGTAAGATGAGTTCGCGGTTTCTGTAGACCGACACCTTGTAGTAATTGTATCTTGCCAGGGTGGCATCGGTTATGAATACTGAAAACAGCATCACCACCATCAGTATCCTGAACCATTTCTTTAAGAAAAGGTTTTGCCAGCTGTAATAAGACCATATCATCGCCAGAGGGAATAAGATCAGAAAGGTGTGAGAAGAGGGTGCTTTGACAGAGAAGAGGAAACTAAACCAGGTGATTAGCAAGGCGGCTATCATTATGATGCGCATCCATTTGAATTCTTCGGAAGCCCTGGTACGGAAGAAGGCAATGAAAAGCCAGACGGTTTGAAGTACCCCTATACCAAGACCAAATCCCATGAAAGGCGCCGCCCAGAGGTGATCGGTAAAGAACTGCCATTTGG
>CAZNRQ010000390.1:0-3917 GCA_964574845.1 uncultured Bacteroidales bacterium | reverse complement strand
AGCACAAAGTAAGGAAACACAAGCACAAAGTAAGAGAACACAAGCACAAAGTAAGAGAATACAAGCACAAAGTAAGAGAATACAAGCGTTTTTTTCGAAATACAAGCGTTTTTTCTAAAAAACGGTAATTTTATTTCGTAATATTACATTTATATTTTTTCATGTTCGTCGATTTTTTTAAAGTGTTTATCGACAAAAAACAATTATGTGTCATTAGGGAAGAAAATATTTTATATAAAGCTTGATTTGAGGCGTTTAAAGTATTATCTTAGCTGTCGAATTGGTTGTCTAAATTTTAAAATAAATATTGTTATGAATTCACATCCCAGAGTAGAAGAGTACCATGTTATTGGTGCCGTGACCCTTTCAGCATTTATTGACGATAAGGCTGATTTTATTGACTTTTCGCCTGAATTTGAAGATCCGTTTCAGACGAAATTTAAAGACCAAATAACGGCAGCGACCGGAATTGCCACCACTCAGTTTTATATTGCAGAACTTGCCGGGTTGACGGAAAAAATCAAGGTTGACACCAACGATATATTTCCTATGCTGACTTTTTTGGAAGGATATATACTTCTTGCCAAGAAAGATTTGAGTAAGCCACCCAAAATGTTTGGGATAAAAGCTGTGAGGGATAATGCCCGTTCTGAAAATTCGGAAGGACTGAGGATTGCGTTTGATACTTTGAAGTCGAATGTGGAAGTGCCCAGTGATTTTGCACTGCTACAAGCCAAAGGGCTAACTGATCCAAAGTGGACAGCATTGAAAGACCTGGCTGTGAAACTGATGAAGGAGAATGATGATCAGGAGTATTATAAAACCAAAAAGGCTAAGGCTATTACTGACAACTGGGGCCTGTTTGATGATTTGCTGGCTACTATAAAGAAAGTGCAGGATGCGGGAAAGAGATTGTATAAGTATACCAATAAGGCTAAAACAGATGGTTACACTATGACTGTTTTATTGGGTAGAATCAGGCATGATGAGTTGCATACACTGATTACCGGCAAGGTGTATGATAAGACAGGTACGGTGGCCGCCGGAGCTAAGATTGTTGCCAGACCGAGCAGCGAAGGGCTGAGAGGAAAGACAGTTACGAGCAAAGCCGATGGCAAGTATGAACTGAAGGGTTTGAAGCCTGTGAATTATACTTTGACGGTTACTTTGAAGAACGGAGGAGTTTTTGTGACAAATGTAACTGCGGTGACGAATGAGTCGGTGGTAGTGGATTTGAAGGAACCTGTATAGGCTATTAGGCATTGAGGCTGTTAGGCTGTTAGGAAGAGGGGCTTGCATGTGGAGTGCGGGCCTTTTTTTTGTTGGAATAGGTGATTTAATTTAAAAATTTGAAAATGATATAATTTGAAAATGTTGGAAAGGGGAATAAAATTGAAGAGGAGACGCATCCGCCGGGAGTCGGACAGGGATTGTTTATGAAAATTATGATTTGCACGTATGATTTTTTATGATTGAGGGCGATTCGTGAATCGCCCCTACGCGGGTTATTTATAGAAGGAGAATTTTTTATGTTGATTTTTATTGTTTGAAGGGGAAATGTGTTATTTTTGATGGGAAATTGTCTGAACCGCTGATTTATCTGATTTGATTGATTAAAGTGATTGGGTTCTATCTAGCACGGGGAAAGGATTTGCATGCGAGCGGAGCGACCATTGTGAAAATTTTATATTTTTATAAAAATTCTTAAAAATTTAAAACTAATGAAAAAAACAGTAAATAAGTTACTCATCATATTCTCTATTCTAATTACTTTTCCGTTAATAAGCCTCAGTCAGACAGCAAAAGATTATTATTTGCAGGGAAGTCAAAAGATGAAGGATAATGACTATAAAGGTGCTATTGATTATTATACTAAGTCAATTAATATTGACCCAACACATTCAGATAGTTATTTTAATAGAGCGACTTGTAAATCAATATTGCTAGATTATAATGGCGCAATGGTTGATTTTAACAGCGCCATAAATGTAAATCCCCAAAATGAGATGGCATATTTTAATAGGGGAAAATTGAAATTTGAACAAAATGATTATAGAGGTGCAATTGCTGATTTTACCAAAGCTATCGAATTAGACCCCAAAGATGTTGATGCTTATGTTAATCGAGGAGTAGCAAAGAAAACTCTTAAAAACTATGAAGGGGCCATTTATGATTATAACAAAGTTTTAGAGATAGACCCTAAAAACTCAAAAGCCTATTTTAACAGGGGAGTAGCCAAAATTTTATTGGGTCAAAAAAACAGTGGATGTTTAGATTTAAGTAAGGCTGGTGAATTGGGAGAGACATATGCTTATGAAGCAATTGAATATTACTGTAAATAAACACAAAGGAATTTTAAGAAGACTATAATTATTATACTCACAAAAGTTAGAATAATATAAGATTATTTGAATCAATTAAAGGAATGATAAGGAATTTCCCAGTATAATACTTTAGCAAAAGAGTTACTTTCATTTCTGTGACGACGGGCCTAAAAAATATAAAGTCTGAGGATTGAACTTCGTCTGATAAGGGATTATTCACAATATTTTGTTATCGCTACTGATGCGTCAGGGTTGCCTAATTCTTGAGCCTTACGAAAATCTACGCAAGCTAAGTTAAATTGTTTTAATTCAACTTCTAATAATCCTCTGTAAAAATATGCTTCTGTATAATTTGGATTCATTTCAATCTCCTTTGTGTAATCATATTTAGCATTACTGTAATCTTTTAACTGAATTCTGGCTAAACCTCTATTAAAATAAGCATTAGAAACACAATCATAAAATCCAATTGATAAAGTAAAATTTTTTTCAGCTAATCTAAATTGACGTAAAGCTCTTTTTACTCTCTTATTCTTTTTCCTCAGTATGCCTTTATTATAGTGTATTGTAGCAATTTTGTTTAAATAGTTAGCTTTATCTATGCAATAATCTAGTTGCGAATAGCTATTTTCATACCTATTGCTAGAATAGTTGTTAGTATAATTATTGTTTGGGCGAGTTGTACCATAACTTAATGTTATGCCTTTATTTTTTTGTGTACTAATAGAATTTTTTGCATCTTTACCCATTAGAAAACCACGATTATAACCATCCTTGTAACTATCGAAATGTTCGTTTATTGTGGGAGTTGGAGTTATAGGTGGAATAGGAGCAATGCATCCAAAATCATTGTAACAATATCCTTCTTTATATCCTGCTTGAAAACCCCGAGAATATTCAGATTGCCCATAAATTAAAGTAAAATTTATGGTCATGAAAATTAATAAAATTATTTTTCTCATTTTAACCTCCTTTTTTATTTATAATTATTATTAATCAAATTCAAAAATAATCATTTAAATAACAAGGAAAAATAAAAGCAGCATTATCATTGGAATTATTTTTCTTTTCTTGTAGGGAGGATTGATAACATGGATGTTCAACCTCCTGACCAGAGGTACGGGATAAACCTGACGGGGTTGGTGGGTTTGGGGGGTGATGATTTACCACGGGCGGTGCCCGTGGCTATAAATATTAAACCCCTAGCGGGTTTTTTGGGGAAAAAAATAATGATATTTTATGTCCGTTGGCTGAAGCCAACGGCAATGAAGAGATGGAGCCATTAACCCCAACCCCTTGAAAAGGGGCTATAACAAGGCAGGAAGTTTGATGGGCGATGTGCCGATAGTAGAATGGACGACTGTTTGCCCCCAGCGCGAAGGATAGAAGCGAAAAGCCCACAGTGGAGCGTAGCGGAACGAGGACTTGTAGCGGATAGCCTGACCCGACGCAGGAGGGGCGCGCCCTAAGAAGTCAGATTTAAGATTTTTGATTTTACATTTTTGATTTTAGAATCATCAGGATGGAGAAGTCGGAAGGAATTCACAAAACTGTTAAAAAAAAATCACAAGAAAATCAGGCTTATATTTGTTT
>CAZNRQ010000389.1:0-3918 GCA_964574845.1 uncultured Bacteroidales bacterium | reverse complement strand
TTCATAATTTCCCAGCGGTACTAGTATGAGCTAAATAACTTTTTGCATAAATACTTCAAATACTTCCTGAATTTCTCCTTTGAAATTTTCATCGTTCAAATGAGTTTTCATAAATGCATCAGTATCTTCTCTTTTATCAACAGGTAAAACCAATCCAATAGGGAAAGCCTGACAAAGAATACATTTATTACCCAGTATGTTTTCTACTTCTTTAAATACCAACCCATGTCCGAATTTTTCATCTTTTTTTTCAAAGGTGCTGCCACAACAAGTTACAAAAATCAATTTAGTGATGTCATTATTATACTTCTTGATAAAACTTTTAAGTGGCGGAATAAACTTACCCATCCAGATTGGTCCACATAAAATTATTTTGTCGTATTCTGTAAGATTCTTTTTCAGGGGTTTGATACCAAAATGAATATTCATCAGAAACAGAAGAAAAATATTCAGCCGGGGTCTTATAGCTTCTATATCACAGCTAAGCCTCTTTGAAATTTTTTCGGCCAAATATTTGTTGCTTCCTTTTCTTGAATAATAAACTACAATTGTATTCATTTCTATGCCTTTGTTTTTTTCGTTATTTAAGATTTACTCCTAATTTTTCAACCTTTTCTAACCATTTTTTTCTATCAGAAATTAATGAATTCTTAATGGGACCAAGGTAGGTAACTTTAACCGGTTTAACTCCACAAAACTCCAATGTGGTTCTTTTAAGCTGGTTAATACTGGGTCTTTTATTAAATAGTCTATAAAACCAGCCTGGTTGGTCGAGTGTCGTAATAATGTGTGCTGTTTTGCCTTTCAAAAGTTTATCCATCAACCAAGATTTTTCGCGATATTGAAATACAAAACCGGGCAAAAAAAGCCGATCAATAAAACCTTTTGTAATTGCAGGAAGTCCACCCCACCATACCGGATGAATCCAAACCAAATGATCGGCCCATTTAATTTTTTCCCAGGCTTCCAATAAGTCGGGTTCTAATTCAGTCCTTTTTTGGAAGCCATACTCCAAATTGGGATTGAACTTTAAATCTTTAATTACAATTTCTTTAATATCAGCTTCTGAAGCTATGGCTCCTCTTTTGTATGCTGCAAATAGTCCAAAATTAAAACTATCACTATTTGGATGTCCGTTAATAATGAGTATTTTTTTCATTCAATGTTTATTTGTTTTTATCAAATTAAATTATTGTTTTATCGACCGATATTTTATTTCTGCTGGTTTTGGAGCACCTATTTTTTCAATTCATTACAAAATCTGTTTCCATAAAACTTACTTGTCCTCTTATGTCCTGCACTATCTGAATGCGCTATCCTTTATTAGTTGGCCCTAATTTATTTTGCAGTTTTTCGTAATTTACTTTTTATAGTTAATATTTTTCAAGGTCAATAAATACTTGTGTTTTTCGTATTCGTTGCTGTCCTTAACAGGAATCCCTTGCTTTGCGGGAGAGTTTTTTTGCTGAATAAATACCGGGCCTGAAGTCTTGTATAGATCGGCAATAACTGTTATTTTCTTATCATACTTGTCTTTTGGCCAATAATCTAATCCGTCAACGTAATATATTGAACTGTCGGTTTCAATTACGGCTCCGAGTTTTGCATCGTTTGCTATTCCTGTTATGGTTACATTCTTTTTAACTAAAATGTCATGTGTTGGTTTATTGTTTTGTCCACAAGCAGAAAAAAAAATGGCTATAATACCTGAAATAAGAAAAAGTTTTTTCATTTATTTGGGGTTAAGCGTATGTTTGAAAAGTGTTTTAGTGAGAACATTGTTTTTTTATTTTTATAACAACTGTGTGTGTGCTAAATTATAAAAATTTTCTTATAAACAAATTAGTCGGTTTCAGTAATTTTAAAAATATCGCAAATATTCGACATTCAAATGTAACTGATTTAACCAATCAGGAAACTTAAGATTAAATCAAAAACACCGAACATTTTGAGTGAAACAAATTGGCAATATTTTACTTCGCTATCAAAACTTTAATGCAGATGGCGAATCGATTATCGGCACTAAAATGTAGGAAATAGATTCCGGAATTCAACATTTCACCATTTTTACTATCAGGCAACAATGACTTGCTATGTTTACCTGCGTATTGATAGTTTTCCTGATGGCTCACTTCTTTGCCTATGGTATTAACCAGAGTGATTGTGACTTTTGCAGACTTAGGAAGGTTATAGCTTACCCTGGTATTTTCTGACATTGGATTAGGGATAACTTTAACATCATAAACATCTGCATTGTTTTGTGAATTCCCATCATTGTCTTCATTGGTTTCCAATCCTGCATAAATGTTGACATGAGCAGTTATAGCATTTGATGTATCATTAAGTGTAACTGGATTGATATCACAGTAATTTGCTGTAACAATCAACTTTATTACATCCCCTTCGGCCAGTGTGGATATAACCAGCGAATCGGCATTGGTGCCAATATTTGCAGTGCCTTTTTTCCATTGATAGCTCATCACGTAATTGGGATTTGTATTCAATTGAGAATGAAAAGTTACGGTTGTGCCGGGTTGAACCGGAAAGGTTTTATTGGCAGTTATCGTCAATTTTCCAGGAATAACAAATTGGTTAGAAGCAACTACAGCCGGACTGGCACAGGAAAGCGAAGACGTCAGCAACACTTTTATGCTGTCACCTGTCACGGGCTGATAGTTGTATGTAGATGAATTTGTTCCGACATTTACACCATTCTTTTTCCACTGATAAGTGGGGTTATTACCTCCATTTACTATGGAAGCGGTTGCCGAAAATGTGGAAAGATTTGAATTGCAGGTATTAAAATTAAAATAGGGTTGCATTGTTACTGAAGGAGTAAAAGTAGCCGCTATGGTCAGCGCTGTGCTAACTAAACTGTATTCAACCGGGTTGCTGCTTTTGATTCTTATCCTGTAATGACTTCCGTCGATAGTATTCGCAGGGATAAAGGCGGCAATGGTGGAAGTTCCACTAGCCGTTACTGTGCCAATACTTACAGGAAATTCAAAACTACCCGACGAATCGCTGAGATGAGCCGTGAAGGTGTTTCCAGAATTAAAAACAAAGCCGTTGTAAGTGCTAACAGGAATGGAAAGAGGGGCATTTTTACATACTTGAGCATACAACTCCGGTCTAACAATATCGGTATTTTGCATTTTCTGTAAATACTGAATCCATGAAAACAAAATACTACCATCTTTCAACAATATCGCATTGGTTGCAAAATTGTCCACATTTAAAACGTAATTTGAAAATGCTATACCTGGTTCGTTGCATTGATTGCAAAAACTATTGTCTAAGACACCGTTGCTTTGCAGCCGAACTATTACATAATCGGATTGAGGGTAGTTGCTGATGGGGCAATTGGTACAATACCACCAAAGACTACCAACGGCAATAATTTTGCCATCAGGCTGTATAAGAATTTTCCTGGCCGACAAGTCGCATGAAATCGTAAAAGGTGGAGAGCTTGGACAGTTATTGTAAGTATAAACCCCTGATGTGGCAAAACTATTGTCAACTCCGCCATTGCTGTTGAATCCCCAAACGGCAAAACTTCCGCTGGCCGAATCTTTTCCGCAGGTTATTATCTTATCAGACGGTAGCACCCCCACCGATTCGTAATTGCCAGCCACATAACCACTGATTCCGAAGCTGTTATCTAATTGTCCTGCGGATGTAAACCTGAACAAACCTTTTCCACAGGCTATAATACTTCCGTTGCTTTGCAATGCCATTTCCACAATTCCTGTACCTGAATTTGGCACCACAGTTTTACCTCCTGTACCAAAAGTATTATCGAGAGTTCCGTTGCTGTTAAGCCTTATGATGGCAGCTTTATCATTGCTTCGGCCACACACCAAGATCTTTCCACCTGTAAGTATCAAAACATCCATGGCGTAATCCAAACTATTGGTC
>CAZNRQ010000388.1:0-3927 GCA_964574845.1 uncultured Bacteroidales bacterium | reverse complement strand
TGGAGATTAAGGCGGATGCTATTTTAAAAGGTACCAGAGTGGATGGAGTTTACACCGCTGATCCTGAAAAGGACCCAACCGCTGTAAAATACGATACCCTTACCTTCGATCTGGCTTACGAAAAGCAATTGAGCATCATGGATCTTACAGCTTTTACCTTGTGTAAGGATAACAACATGCCACTGGTGGTTTTTGATATGAATAAGGAAGGAAACTTAGTGAAATTGGTAAAAGGTGAAAAGGTAGGAACCTTTGTCAGCAACTGATTTTTGTCAGAGGAGAAGCTTGGTTTTGAAAATTTATGTAGGTTTGTAAAAAATTTAATGGGAGTATATTATGTCTGAAGATATTTTGTTTTTACTGGAAGAGACTAAAGAGTCAATGCAAAATGCAATTATGCATCTGGAAAAGGAATTTCAGAAAATAAGGACCGGGAAATCCAGTGCGCAAATGCTTGATGGTATCCGTATCGATTATTATGGAGTGTCTACCCCTCTCGATCAGGTAGCCAATATCAACACTCCCGATCCAAAACAAATTATTGTTCAGCCCTGGGATAAAAATACATTGACACTGATTGAAAAGGCGATCATGTTTGCTAATTTAGGCTTCAATCCAAAAAACGATGGGGAAGTTCTTCGTATTACGGTTCCCCCTTTGACAGAAGAAAGACGCAGAGACTTGGCTAAAAAGGCAAGGGTAGAAGGTGAAAATACCAAGGTGGCTATTCGTAATATCCGAAGAACCTCTAACGATGCCGCTAAAAAACTCGAAAAAGAAGGTGTTCCCGAAGATCTGGTAAAAAAGACCGAAAACGATATCCAGGAAATGACCAATAGCTTTATCACGAAAGTGGATAAGCTTATGGATCAAAAGGAAAAAGACATTATGACCGTATAATAACGGTTTCTCTATTTTATATACTGCAGGTTTGCCAGGATTTTCTTTATGCCTTCCTCAATAGGCAAGAGGTCGCGTTTCAACAGTTTTCTCATTTTGGTTATATCAGGCAATCTTCTTTGCATATCACCTTCCAACAAAGGTGGTTTGTGAATGATCTTCGATTTTGAACCTGTTATGTCAATGATTTTTTTGGCAAGATCTAAAACGGAGATTTCCATATCGCATCCAATATTAATTATATCATTGACGGGCTTCTTCTCCTTTACCGATTTCATGAAGTTATTGTAACAAGCGTCAACATTATCATCAATGTAGCAAAAGGTTCGCGATTGTGAACCATCGCCGTAAATGGAAATATTCTGGTCTTTTAAGGCCAGCGCAATAAACCTCGACATCACAAAATCACGGCTCTGTTTGGGGCCATAAGTGTTGAAAAAACGGAATATGGTATAATCCAGCCCGAACTCCTGCTTGTACGATTTCAAGAAAGCTTCACCAATATTTTTCACCACAGCATAAGGAACCCTTGAGTTCAATGGAGTGGTTTGCTCGTTTTGTGGCAGCTCTACCGGCTCGCCATATACTTCTGAGGATGATGAGAAATAAACCCGTTTTACATTGGAGTTCTTACTTAAATTCAAAATATTCTCAATGCCCTGTATGTCGTTCAGTACGCTTACCGGATTCATTTGTGTACGGTGAACTCCCACCACGGCGGCATAATGGAACACATAGTCGAAAGATGAGGAAACCATAATGGCCGCTATATCGCGATAATCGTTCACATTGCATTTGATAAAACGCCAGTTGGTTTTTGGCAATTTGGGCAGTTTGGTAATATCGCCGGTGGAAAGATCATCAACTATGACCACGTAGTTTTCCGGGTCGAGTATCAGTTTTTCGGCCAGACAACTGCCGACAAAACCTGCACCTCCTGTAATCAGAATTCTTCTCATAAGGGATTATTTTGAGTCGATAATAGATAACAAATAACTTCCATAGCCCGATTTAATAAGCTTTTCGGCAATAGCTCTGAGTTGGTCAGCATTGATAAAACCCATACGGTAGGCCACCTCTTCAATGCATCCTATCTTTAATCCTTGACGGTCTTCTATGGTTTGTACAAATTGAGAGGCCTGCAGCAATGAGGCAAATGTTCCGGTATCCAGCCAGGCAGTGCCGCGGGTTAAAATACCGACTTTAAGTTTTTTCTGTTCCAGATAATATTTGTTCACATCTGTGATCTCATATTCGCCACGCTTGCTGGGCTTAATATTCTTGGCAACTTCAATCACGCTGTTGTCATAAAAATACAATCCCGGAACGGCGAAGTTCGATTTGGGATGCTCAGGCTTTTCCTCGATGGAAATGGCATTGAGATTTGAGTCGAACTCAACCACACCATAGCGTTGCGGATCGGAAACATGATAGGCAAATACTACACCTCCTTCCGGATCATTGTTTTCCTGAAGCAGGTTCTGCATGCCGGCACCATAAAATATATTATCACCAAGCACCAATGCCACCTTATCTTTTCCAATGAATTTCTCTCCTATAACAAAAGCCTGTGCCAGACCATTGGGTATCTCCTGAATTTCGTAAGAGAAACTGCATCCCAGTTCTTTTCCATCGCCAAGTAGGTTCCTGAAATGGGGAAGATCCTGTGGAGTTGAAATAATAAGCACTTCTGAGATTCCGGCCATCATGAGAACTGACAGCGGATAATAGATCATGGGCTTATCATAGATGGGCATCATTTGCTTACTCATCGCCAGAGTAAGCGGATACAAACGGGTACCGGAACCACCGGCAAGTATTATTCCTTTCATGCTTGAGGGGGTATTTTGTTATTATTATTTTCAGGTTCGTCTTTTTCCTGGTCTTCTATTTCTTTCAGGTCTATATCAATTACATCATCATGTTCGTCGGGGAGGCCCATAACAGGTTTTTCGAAAGCCAGGGTAGTGCCTTTTTTCCCAAAGGTGAGCAACATAGATGGCAGCAGCAGCAAATTGCAAAGCATGGCTGTGAACATGGTGAAGGTGATCAGATAACCCATGGCCTGGGTTCCGCCAAAAGTGGAGAATATGAATATCGAGAAGCCAAGGAAAAGAACCGAGGAAGAATAGATCATGCTGTATCCGGCTTCTTTCAGTGCCGCAATTACGCACTCTTCCAAAGTATGCCGTTTCAATTTCAACTGGAATCGGTAGCGCGAGAGGTACAATATGGCATTATCGACCGATATTCCTAAGGCTACGCTAAAAATAAGTACGGTAGAGGGTTTGATGGTTATCCCCAGATAGCCCATCATGGCGGCCGTCATGATTTGGGGAAGCAAATTCGGTATCATGGATATGAGCACCATTCTGGCTGAAGTGAACATCAGCAGCATCAGCAATGAAATGATGAGGGTGGCTATGACCAGACTCGTCCAAAGGTTGGTCACCAGATAATTGGTGCCTTTCAGAAATACCACACTGGTACCGGTAAGCACCACATCCACTTTGGTGACTTTCACACTGGTGTCTTTGGCTCTCACGGCATCATAATAATCTTTGTTAAAGATGGTGTCAATCTTGGGTTTCAGATCCGAGAGGATACGCTCTATATCTTTGGTTCCTATGTTTTCCATTTGCACGCTGATTCGGGTGCGCTGCATGGTCGAATCCACAAAGTTGTTGATGATACTTTTCTTCTTTCCGTTAAATTTGGGCAGGTAACCCAACATGAAAACCATTTCGTTGCCGTTGGGCAGGTTATAATATTCAGGGTCGCCATCGTAGAAAGCCTGTTTGGCAAACTTAACCACCTCAACTATAGATAATGGTTTCGAAAGTTCCGGATAGGTTGCCAGCGAGTCCTGCAGGGTGTTGATCTTTTCCAGCATTTTGCGGTTGAGTATCCCTTTTTTCTTTTTCGAATCTATGGAAATCTCGAAAGGCATCACTCCCTTGAAATGTTTTTCGAAGAACATCAGATCCTTGTAAAGTGGGTCCTTTTTCGAAATGTCATCCACAATAT
>CAZNRQ010000387.1:0-3929 GCA_964574845.1 uncultured Bacteroidales bacterium | reverse complement strand
CTATTGGCTTGTTCAGTGTGATAAAAGGCGATCAGTATAACATTAAAAGAATAGCTATCGAAAGCCCGAAGATAAAACTGCTGGTGCTTCACGACGGCAAGGCCAACTGGGATATCAGCAAACCTTCCACGGAAAAACCCAAACCCGGCGAAGTATCCAAGCCTTCAGCCTTCAAACTATCCATTCAAAAACTCAGCATCAGCCATGCCAATGTGCGTTTCGACGATAAGCAATCCAATATGCATGCCTCTGTATATAACCTGAATCATACCCTTTCGGGCGACCTGACTGCAGACCTCACTTCCCTTTCGACCAAAACCAGCATAGATACTTTGAACTTTTCGTATGGCGGCATTAAATACCTGCACAAGATGAATCTTGAGATAAAAGCCGACATTGAAGCCGATCTCAAGAATTCGAAATACACTTTCAAAGACAATGAATTCCGCTTCAACGAGCTCTATCTGAAACTAGACGGATGGCTGGCCATGCTCAAAGACGGTTACGATATGGATCTGAAATTTGCTGCTGCCAAGACAGATTTCAAGAACTTCTTATCATTGGTCCCTGCCATTTTCATGAAGGACTTCGACAAGGTGAAAGCCGGCGGCAAACTGGGTTTCGATGGTTATGCCAAAGGGAAATATAATGAAAAGACCTACCCGGCTTTCGGCCTCAATCTTTCGGTGGATAATGGTTCTTTCCAATATCCAAGTCTGCCCAAATCAGTTACCAATATTATTATCAACGCCAACGTGGTGAACAAAGGCGGCAGCCTCGACAATACCCTGGTGAACATCAAAAAACTGCACATCGAAATGGCCGGCAACCCTGTGGATGCCCAGATATATGTGGCCACTCCTATTTCCGATCCTCAGGTGGATGCCCGGATAAAAGGCCGCATGGACCTTGCCCAGGTAAAAGATTTTTATCCTTTGGAAGAAGGACAGAGCCTGAACGGTATTTTTACAGCCGATGTCACCCTGAAAGGCCGCATGTCGTATATCGACAAGAAACAGTACGAGAAATTCAATGCCAAGGGTCTGTTGAAAGTGGAGAAATTCGCTTATGCATCCAAATCCCTCACGCAACCTGCCAACATCCGTCTGGCCGAACTTCGGTTCAGTCCTGCCATGCTTGAACTCACCGGTCTGGATGCCACCATGGGAAAAAGCGATTTCCAGGCAAGCGGTATGGTGGAAAATTACCTGGCCTATTTTTTCCGCAACGAACTGCTGAAAGGAAACTTCAAACTAAACTCCCGTTTCATTGATGTGAGCTCATTCATGAGCAGCAGCGAAACTCCTGTTGCCCCCGAAACCGATACCGAGGAAGCTCCTTCGACCATGACAGTGATAGAAGTACCCAAAAACGTTGATTTTGTTTTGACAGCTTCCGTTGGAAAACTGTTATACGAGAAAATGGATGTAACCAACATCAATGGCGGTATCACCCTTCGCGAAAGCACCCTGAATATGGACAAACTTGCCATGAACCTGCTGGGTGGCAGCATGGTATTGGGCGGAATGTACTCTACAAAGAACCCTGATGTACCGAAAATTGATCTGCAGGTTGACGGCAAAGGACTGGATATTCCTCAGGTGATGAAACATATTCGCGCTGCTTCGAAATTCGCAGGAATTCTCAGGCATGCCAGCGGCAATTTCTCCATCAGTATGAAATATGCCTCCGATCTGAAGAAAAATATGTCCCCTGATTACGCCACCGTGAACGCTTCCGGAGGTTTAACCACCAGCAATATCACCATAACCAATGCCGATATTCTCAACAAACTTTCTGATGCTTTGAAAATAAACCTTTTTAAATCCATTCATGCACAGGATGTGAACCTGACTTTCAGTATTGTGAACGGAACACTGTTTTTGAAACCTTCGGACATTAAATTCAGCAAAAGCGTAATTAATGTGGAAGGCTCCATTCGTTTGGACAACACCATCAACCTGGTACTGAAACTGGGCGTTCCCCGCAGTGAATTCGGTACCAAAGCCAACGGAGTACTGAACGACTTAACAACAAAAGCTTCAGCATCCGGTGTGCCTGTGAATTTGGGAGAAACCGTTTATCTCGATGTTCTGGTGACCGGAACTACCAAAAAACCCGTATTCAAAATTGGATTGAAAGGCAGTATCAACGACCTGGTGAACGATTTGAAGGATAAAGCCAAAGAAGAAATCAAGAAAACGACCGAAGAAGTCATCAATAAAGGCAAAGAAGAAGCCAGTGCTCAGGCACAGAAGATCATGGACGAAGCCCGTGCCAAGGCACAGCAACTGAAGGACGAAGCCAAAAAGGCAGGTGATGCATTAGTAGCTGAAGCTGACAAACAAGGCAAGGCACTGGAAGACCAGGCCACCAACCCCTTCACCAAAGCTGCCGCCAAAGAAAGTCACAAGCAGTTGGTGAAAGTGGCCCAGGATAAGTCGAACAAACTGCAGCAGGAAGCCGCCGCCAAAGCCGATAAGTTACTGGCCGATGCACAGGCGCAGGCTGATAAACTGAAGAAGTAATTTTTGTGCTGTAGGGACATGACGGGTCATGTCCGGTATGATATCTGCCAAAAGGAAGATTCAATCATTAAGAGAAAATTATGCAGTTTATTCAAGCGCAAAGGAATAACTTTGCGCTTTTCAAATCCCTTTCTTTTCCGTGGAAGACTACAAACTGGACATCAATTCATTTCTTGACAAAAGCCTCATCAGGCCTGTCTTCGATGTCCGCTCTCCGGCTGAGTTTGAACACGGACACATTCCCGGTGCATTGAATCTGCCATTATTTACGGACCAAGAGCGTTCCATAGTTGGCACTTTATATGCTCAAAAAGGTTCTTCCGAAGCCATCATGAAAGGCCTGGAACTGACCGGCCCAAAGATGAAGGAATACGTGGCAAAAGCAATGGAACTGGCTCCCCAAAAGGAATTACTGCTGCATTGCTGGCGTGGCGGTATGCGCAGTAGCAGTATGGCCTGGCTGCTGAA
Source organism: uncultured Bacteroidales bacterium (assembly GCA_964574845.1). Taxonomy (GTDB): domain Bacteria; phylum Bacteroidota; class Bacteroidia; order Bacteroidales; family CAIWKO01; genus CAIWKO01. The sequence goes on along the minus strand of CAZNRQ010000387.1, from coordinate 933 downwards.
TACTGCCGGAATGAAAGCACATACTCTTGAAGGTGGATACAAGACCTACAGGCAATATGTCAGGACTTATTTTTCAAAACCTTTACACCTCATCGTTATCGGTGGAATGACCGGTTCAGGCAAGACGGAGGTTCTTGAAGCCATTGCATATCTGGGAAAGCAAGTAATAGATCTGGAGGGACTGGCCGGTCACAAAGGCTCATCATTTGGCAACATTGGCCTTCCCTCTCAACATAGTACCGAACAATTCGAAAACGATCTTTTCACCCATCTCCGTCAGTTACATCCTGAGGAACCCATCTTTATTGAAGATGAAAGTCTTGCCATAGGCCGGATTTTCATTCCGCAGCCCTTTTTTGAGCAAATGTCATCGGCCCCGCTCTTCAACTTGATAGTTCCTTCTGAACAAAGGATAAAACGCCTTGTGGAAACCTATGTAGGGGGCAATAACAATGATTTAATAGAAGGGGTTAAGCATATTGAAAGAAGGCTTGGGTTGGAAAATACCGCCAGGGCCATAGACTGTATTAATAGCTACCAAATGGAAGAGGCGGTAAAGATAATTTTGCAGTATTACGATAAAATTTATGCTCATAGCGCCCATTGGGAAAGGCGAAAAGAAATAAAAGAAATACAAATTACCCACGAAAATAGCAGGGAGATAGCTGAGAGAATTATTAAGCTGTCTTGATAAAAATAATTGCCTGCCTTTCAAATTAACAAAACCTTAAAGCACATGACAACAACAGATATAAAACTCACTCAATTCAGTCCCGGAGCCGGCTGCGGCTGTAAAATATCCCCGGCAGATCTTCGTGAGATCATCAGTCAGATACCCGATAAAAGCCAGTTCCCCAACCTGCTGGTTGGTTGCGATACCTCTGATGACGCGGCCGTTTTCGACATAGGCAATGGACTAGCTATCATCAGTAC
>CAZNRQ010000386.1:0-3930 GCA_964574845.1 uncultured Bacteroidales bacterium | reverse complement strand
ATATAGATTCATGTGGAGGTCCTTCTATTTTTTGTAATATTGCATAAGTTTTAATAAACCTGAAACGATAATAAATTATTGCACATGAAACGTTTTTCCGACATATTCCTTTCCTCCAAAGCAACAATAATTCTCTTGATTTTAATAGGCATAGCCATGGCTGCCGCCACTTTTATCGAAGACAAATATGACACCGTTACGGCCCGTGTATTAGTATATAATACCAGGTGGTTCGAACTTTTATTTTTGCTATTGATTATTAATCTCATTGGCCATATAAAAACCTATAAGCTTTTCTCAATGAAGAAACTGGGAGGTCTGATCTTTCATCTTGCTTTCGTTGTGATGATACTTGGAGCCGGTGTAACCCGTTATTTTGGCTTCGAAGGCAACATGCACGTCCGTAAGGGCGAATCTTCCAACATTGTTTATACGGAAGATCCCTACCTGTCTATAGCTTATAACAACGGCAAAAACACAAGCGAATACAGCTATCCTATGAGCATGGGAGCGGTGACCAAAAATTCATTCAGTGTTAGCATTCCTACTGAGAATAAGGGCAATATCGACATCAAATACCGACAGGTCATCCCCAATGCCGTAGCCAGTATTCAGGAAAACATGCCCGACGGTAAAAATATGATAGAGTTATCCGTAGCTACCTCCATGGGGCTGCAAAGTGTCGTAATCGAAAAAGGGGAAATAAAGAATATGGGAAGTTTCCTTTTGGCTTACAACAACACCCAGCAAAAAGGTGCTGTTAACATAACAGAAAAGAACGGCAAACTAACCATAGTATCGCCTTACAACCTCGTCAAATCGACCATGAGCGAAGGCTCGGCCGATACCATTCAGAAAGGCAGTGCAACTGCCTTTGCCGAAAACTTTGTTTATAACACCAATGGTTTGGCATTCTTCTTTTCGAAATTCTATCGTAATGCACAAAAAAAGGTAGTGCAGGGCGATGCAAAAATGGGAGGTGTAAACGCCGTCATTCTTGATGTAACCGTGAACGGCAAAAAATACGAAGCCGATGTCATGAACAGTTCTGATGATGCCGCAGCTTATGAAGATTATACTTTTGATGGCGTTCCTATTAAATTTGCTTACGGGAACAAAGCTATTGCGCTTCCTTTCTCCATTTATCTGAAGGATTTCATTTTTGAGAAATACCCGGGTTCCGAAAGTCCATCTTCCTATAAAAGTCAGGTTACCCTTATCGACCCAAGATATAGCCTCAAAGAAGACCACGACATTTACATGAACCATGTGTTGGATTATAACCAGTATCGCTTCTTTCAGTCTTCTTATGACACTGATGAACAGGGTACTGTATTATCGGTAAATCACGATTTCTGGGGCACCATGATATCTTATCTGGGTTATACACTGCTGACATTAGGATTTATCATAACACTCTTTAATAAGAACTCACGTTTCTTCGCTCTACGTAAATTTATAAAAGAAGTCAGAGAAAAGAGAAAATCAGCCGCACTTACCATTGCCCTGATTTTAGGATTGTGCGGACTTACTTCTGCACAGAATACTACCGTATCTATTGTGGATGCCAAACACGCCGAGAAATTCGGACATGTGGTCACACAAACCTACGACGGACGTTTTGCTCCTGTCAATACTCTAGCCCTTGATTGTATGCATAAGATAGCGAAGCGAGAGTCTTTCAATTTTGAAGGAAAAGGCAAATTCACGGCTATGCAGGCTTTCATCGATATGATGGCTGAGCCTGAATTCTGGCAGCAACAGAAGATCATTTACATTCCCCAGCAGGAAATAAGAAACTTGTTAGGTATCACTACCGAAAATGCATCTTTCTATGATTTCTTCGATGCCAATTCCAAATATAAACTTGAGAGTGCGATAAACGAATCTTTCAGAAAGAAACCATCAGAAAAGAACAAGTTCGACAAAGAAATACTTAAAGTAGACGAGCGCCTGAACATCTTCCATATGATCATGAACGGAAGTATACTGAAGATATTCCCGGAACAAAATTCCAAAAACCACAAATGGATCAGTTGGGACGATCCCGCATCTATGGTGCCTATTAGCGGTGCAGCCAGCATCATCAACGACGACCTTCAACTGAAGAATTTCAATTACGCTGCTATCATGCAGGCCTACATGTTCGAAGTGCAACAGGGAATGAAAAACGGCGATTATTCCAAAGCCGATAAGATCATTGGCTACATTTCGGAAATACAGAAACAAAATTCTGACTCCTCCATTTTGCCTTCAGAATCGAAAATTAGTGCTGAAATATTCTATAACAAGGCCGATATATTTGTTTTCCTGAAAAACGTATTTATGGTGCTCAGTTTGCTCCTGCTGATTTTTGCATTTGCCGAAAATGTAAAATCGAAAAAGAGCAAATTCATCGCTTATACACTCAATATCCTATCAGCAGTATTGTTCATCGCCTTCCTATATCATACCTTAGGTATGGCTTTGAGATGGTACATAACCGGACATGCTCCCTGGAGCAACGGCTATGAAGCATTAATTCTGGTTGCCTGGGGTTCTTTACTGGCAGGATTCAGCTTTGCCAAATACTCCAAACTTACTTTGGCAGCCACAACCCTACTGGCATTCTTTGTGCTGATGACAGCTGGTCACAGCAGTTACGATCCTCAGCTCACCAACCTGCAACCTGTGTTGAAATCCTTCTGGTTAATCATTCACGTAGCCACACTTACCATAAGTTATGGGTTCCTTGGTTTGGGATTCATAATGGCTTTGATGAACATGTTCATCTACTTGTTCAAGAATAAAAATAATCAATCGAACCTCGGCTTGCTGATTGAAGAAAATTCCTACATCATAGAGATGAATCTTATCATAGGTTTGATATTGGCAACCATAGGGACTTTCCTGGGTGCCGTTTGGGCGAACGAATCATGGGGTACTTACTGGGCATGGGATGCAAAAGAGACATGGGCACTCATTATTGTGGTAACCTATTCTGTTGTGATCCACATGAGGTTTATCCCAAAATTAAATGGAAAATATGCCTTCAATGTGGCTTCGGTACTGGCCTTTTCCAGTGTACTGATGACCTTCATTGGAGTTAACTATTATTTATCAAAAGGCATGCATAGTTATGGTGCAGGTGACACCCCAATTTTTCCCTTATGGGCTTGGGGCACGATAGTTGCAATATTCTCTTTAATAATTGCTGCCGGAATAAAAGAAAGCAAACAAACAAAACAAATACAGTAATTTAATTATTAACCACAAAAAAAAGAAAAACTATGATTAAAAAGATTTCATTAGTAATGGCATGTATGCTGTTATTGGTAAGCAATGTTTTGTTAGCGCAAAACAAGTATGTAGGTGCTGAAAAGTGCAAAATGTGTCACATGTCAAAGGGCAAAGCATACCCTGTTTGGAGCACATCTAAGCATGCAAAAGCATTTGAAACTTTAAAAAGTGAAGCTGCTATCGCTATTGGTAAAGAAAAAGGTGTAGCCAGTCCTTCGACAGATCAAAAATGTCTGAAATGCCATTCAACTGCCGCGGCTATTGATGCTAACCTGAATGGTGGTATCACTGAGGCTGAAGGGGTATCATGCGAAACCTGTCACGGTCCCGGAAGCACTTACAAATCAGCAATTATGATGAAAGACAAAGCTACAGCTATGAAAAACGGGTTGATCATACCTGACGAAAAAACATGCTTAAAATGTCATAATTCAGAAAGTCCTACTTTCAAGAGCTTCGACTTTGCAACTTATAATGCAAAGATCACACACAAAAACCCCTGATAATTATCAGAGTGAATACCTTAAAACTTAAGCTTGCCTTAAGACAAAGTATTTGTGTAAAATCTCCCGTATTCTACCTTAGGGTGGAATACGGGATTAATTAATTTAATTACTAACCCCAACAATTATCTCATGAAACTACCACGTA
>CAZNRQ010000385.1:1004-3933 GCA_964574845.1 uncultured Bacteroidales bacterium | reverse complement strand
TTGCCCGGAAAGATCACAATGGGAATATCAGAATTATCCCTTAACACCTTAATACAGGATGTAATGGTATCATTGGTAATCAGGCTGCCTCCAATAAAAAAATAATCGACCTTCGCTCTGGAAGATGCTTTACACGCCTCCTGTAAATTTGAAGTACATGATTTGTCAGGGTCAATCAATACACTAAACAGTTTTTTTCCTGTTGCAAGATTGTCAATAATACTTTTGAAGATTTTCATGATAAGGCTATTAATTTAAAATACCGATTCACATACTTTACGAACGTTATCTGATTTACCCATAGTGAAAAAATGTAAAGCAGGAACTCCATGTTCGATGAGTTCTTTTGCTTGCGCAATGGTCCATTCCACACCCAATTGTTTTAATGAATCATTGGAGATGCATTTTTTCATCAGCATAACCAAACTGCTGGGGAGATCGATATTGAACATTTGGGGCAGAGCCGATAACTGTTTTTTTGAATTGATGAGCTTTAATCCAGGAATTATAGGGACATTGATGCCTGCTTCGCGACAACGTCTGACAAATAAAAAATAGCGAGTGTTGTCGAAGAACATTTGTGTGACAATATATTCAGCACCTGCATCCACTTTTTTCTTTAGATAATGCAGATCAGCTTCCATGTTGGGAGATTCCAAGTGCTTTTCGGGGTATCCAGCCACTCCTACTGAAAAGTTAGTAGGAGAATTATTCTCCAACTCTTCGTCGAGATAATGTCCTTTATTCATTTCCATGACTTGACGTACCAGTTCAAGTGCATATCCATGACCATCATGTTCTTTTACAAATACCCTTTCATCTTTTTTGGTATCGCCACGCAAGGCCAAAATGTTATGTATTCCCAGAAAGTGCAGGTCGATGAGGGCATTTTCGGTTTCCTGCTTATTAAAACCACCACAAATAATATGAGGAACGACTTCCACTTTATACTTATACTTAATACCGGCAGCAATGCCTACCGTACCCGGACGTTTGCGAACTATCTTTTTCTCCAATAAACCATCTCCCCTGCTTTTATACATGACCTCTTCGCGATGGTAGGTAACATTGATGTAGGCAGGATCAAAATCGATAAGCGGATCGATGGTGTCATAAATTGTTTGGATGCTATCGCCTTTTAAAGGAGGCAACAGCTCGAATGAGAAGAGTGTTTTATTCGCTTTTTCAAGTATTTCGGGAACTTTCATAATCTTTCTTCTTAGTAATTTAATGAGGCAGCTAAAAGTTTTTCAGCAGCTTCGACTGAAATTGATTTCCGTTTTGCATAATCAATCACCTGATCTTTTCCAATTTTACCCACCTGGAAATATTGTGAAAAAGGATGGGAAAAATAGTAGCCGGAAACCGAGGCAGCAGGATACATAGAATAGCTTTCAGTAAGTCGGATGCCGCAGTTCTGCTCAACTTCCATAAGTTTGAATAAGACTTCCTTTTCGGAATGTTCGGGGCAAGCAGGATATCCGGGAGCAGGTCTGATTCCCTGATATTTTTCATGAAGCATATCCTCGGGTAACAGGGTTTCTTGTTTTACATAACCCCAAAAATCTGTGCGGACCCTATGGTGCAGGTATTCGGCAAATGCTTCGGCCAGTCTATCGGCGAGGAACTTTAGCATAATGCTGCTATAGTCGTCGAGCTGATTGGTATAATGATCTACCCATTTTTCGGAATCGAGGCCAGCTGTAACAGCAAAAGTTCCGATATAATCGTTGAAACCAACAGGTGCAATAAAATCGGATAGGGCAAGATTGGAAACCCCTGTATCTTTCATTTGCTGGTTTCGGAGGAAACAGAGTCTGTCCAATTCCTCCTGTCTGGAATCATCCTTATAAAGAACAACATCATCACCGCTTGTATTTGCCGGATAAAATGCCACTACCGCATTGGCACGCAACATCTTTTTTTCCAAGATAAGCGAGAGCATTGACTGTGCATCTGCAAATAACTTTTTGGCCTCGTCACCTTTCAGAGGGTCCTGAAAAATGGCCGGATATTTTCCGGAAAGCTTCCAACTATGGAAGAAAAAAGTCCAGTCGATATAAGGAATTAATTCGCTTAATGATTGATCCAAGAAATATTTACTTCCAAGAAATTCAGGCTTGGTAAAAGTTACCTCTTTCCAATTGAAAACAGGTTTGTTTTCTCTAGCCAACTTTAAAGAAATAAAGTTGGTTTCAACTTTGCTATTCAGATATTCCTCCCGAATAGACGCATACTCATTTTTTGTCTTTTCAATAAAGTTGCTACTGTTATCAGCGGATAACAATTCGCTAACCACCCCGGCAACTTTGGAGGCGTCGCGAACATAGATGACCGAATGAGAATAATTGGGTGCAATTTTAACAGCGGTGTGAATCTTTGATGTAGTGGCTCCTCCTATCAGTATGGGGATACTGATGTTTTCGCGCTGCATTTCCTTAGCAACCATTACCATTTCTCCCAAAGAGGGTGTTATTAACCCACTGAGACCTATAATGTCGACATTATGTTGCAAAGCCATCTGAATAATTTTATCAGAAGGAACCATTACTCCCAAATCGATAACCTCATAATTGTTGCAAGATAAGACGACACCTACAATGTTTTTACCAATATCGTGTACATCGCCCTTAACCGTAGCCAGTAGAACTTTTCCGGCAAAAGAACTCTTATCGCCAATAGCCCTTTCAGATTCTAAAAGTGGTTGGAGATGTGAAAAGGCTTTCTTCATCACCCTGGCACTTTTCACCACCTGAGGCAAAAACATTTGCCCTGAGCCAAAGAGATCGCCCACCTCATTCATAGCATCCATAAGAGGGCCTTCTATAACCTCCAAAGCTCTTTTATACAGCGGAATTAATTCGTCGACATCAACATTAATATATTCATCGACCCCATTGATCAGGGAGTATTTTACCCTCTCTTTAAC
>CAZNRQ010000385.1:0-994 GCA_964574845.1 uncultured Bacteroidales bacterium | reverse complement strand
GTTGCATCTTTCCTTCGAATCAAAACAACATCTTCCACAAGTTTCAGTAATTCCGGATTAATCTCGCTATATAATGGTAATGCTCCGGCATTAACAATACCCATATCTAATCCGGCACGAATTGCATGATATAAAAAGACTGCGTGCATGGCTTCGCGAAGGGTATCATTACCCCTAAATGAAAACGAAAGGTTGCTAATTCCTCCACTCAGTTTAGCATAGGGCAGGTTGCTTTTGATCCAGATAGCAGTATTAATAAAATCAATTGCAAAATTGTTATGCTCTGCAATACCAGTTGCAATTGTTAGAATGTTGGTGTCGAAAATAATATCTTCAGGACGAAATCCAACTTTAGTAGTAAGAATATCATAAGCCCTCCTGCATATTTCTATTCTACGCTCAAAAGTAGTAGCTTGGCCCTGCTCATCAAATGCCATAACAATTACAGCCGCACCATAATCCTTAACTTTATTAGCATGCTCAATAAATACACTTTCACCTTCTTTCAGACTTATTGAATTAACGATAGATTTGCCCTGTACACATTTTAACCCTGCTTCAATATTTCTAAAATCAGAGGAATCGATCATCACAGGAACTCTGGAAATATCAGGATCGGAAGCAAGCATGTTCAGAAATAAAGTCATTTCAGTTTGACCATCCAACATGGCATCATCTAAATTTACGTCAATGATCTGTGCGCCGTTTTCGACCTGTTGTCGCGCAATCGATAATGCTTCTTCATATTTTTTCTCCCGAATCAGTCTGGCAAACTTTTTCGAACCTGCGACATTGGTTCTTTCACCAATATTAATAAAATTGCTCTCTTTTGTAATCGTCAAAGGTTCCAACCCACTCAGACGCGTTACATGCAATCTTTCGGGAATTTTCCTAGGAGGCAGTTGTACTACAAATTCTGAAAACCGTTTTATGTGATCAGGTGTAGTGCCGCAACAGCCGCCAATAATATTCACGAACCCATTTTCAACAAATT
>CAZNRQ010000384.1:0-3958 GCA_964574845.1 uncultured Bacteroidales bacterium | reverse complement strand
AAGCCATTGGATGCTGCCAGGTTGGCACTGCTATCGGGCAGATAGATATTGTAAAAATTAAATTTTACCACGCCCGGTGCCAGCCATTCAGGCGAAGCAGTATGACTGGTCCCTAAGATTCTGAGGCTTTCCGGCACCAAATCAGTATCCAAAGTGTCAATTATTGAAATATTGATAGCAGGGGCTGTACCGGTATTTTGAAAATGAATGGTATAAGTAAGTTCGTTGGTAGTAAACGGAATGTTTCCCGATGTTCCCTCTCCTTTTGGTGATACTTCTTTAAAATTAGGGTCAAAGGAATTCACAACTGGCAGACACAGGGTATAATCGTTATTCGAAGTATCCACATCTCCTGCAGGAACATTGGTAAAAACATGAAAACAAAGACTAGATCCTGCAAGCACTGAGGTATTGGGAGTAAGATGAATACCCGACGAAAAACTGTTCCAGTAGCCGCCGTTGCTGATGCTGGTAAGGTTAGCATAATTCCAGATCAGGGTGTCACCTATTACTGTGTCAGCAGGATTGGGACTCAAGCCCGCATTATAAACCACATTACTGTCCAACACCAGTTTCAACAAACCGCTGGCCATATTGCAACCCGTATTGCCCACATAAGGATACATCATAAAAGGAATATTGGGTCGCACCACTCCCTGCGAACCTGCATAACACATAACATCCATAAGGCTGGTGCATTGAAGCGCAAAATCAACATTCAATTGAGGCAAAGAGTTAAAGGTATAGATAACAGGCGAACATGCTGATGAGGGGAAAATAAACTGATAATTGGAGGGTAAGCTGGCCGTAATGCTTGTCATCCAGCTTTGCACCGGATTTAAACCCCAGCCACCGCCGCCATCAGTTCCGCATCCGTAATATAAATAAGTCATGGAAGGACTGTTTAAAGTTTCTTCCACAGCAATGCCAACCCCTGAAAGTGCAACATCAGTGCCATTGAAAACACAGTCGCTGTTATAATCCACATAAGCCCTGCCATATAAGTTGGAATACTGGCAAGGATTGGGAACAGGAATCTGAAACACATTGGCAATATTATAAACGGTATCGGGGCCCACAATGACCTTATTTACTGACCCGGCAATCGTTGCAAATCCATTGAAAACCTGGTCGTCGTTCACCCAACCGAATCCATTATAAACCGGCAACATAACAATCCAGGGGTTTTGACCGCTTGAATTAAAGGCAGTGTTGATAACGGTTCCGTTGAACATATCTTTAATTATTATGGAATCTCCGTAGAACGAATTGCTTACAGTAATCATATAGACCATCTGTCCTGTGCTGGAACAGGTGTTGGTATCATGCGAACCACTTGGTTGGAGTGTTACCATTACATCACCCTGAGTGTATACCTGTGCATTGGATTTCAATGAAGCAAGAATAAGAATTGCGAATAGTAAAATAAAAGGTCTTTTCATAATTTGATTGCCGGATTAATTATGCCCGAAATATTCAGACTCATAAATAACGTAATAAATGACCAAATACTTTGCTGGAAAGAAAAAAAATGAGGACTATTTCACCATTAAAAATTATTTACTATTAGAAAATCAATTCTATTCTCTCGTAAAGCTAAAAAAAATATACCTTTGAAAGTAAAAATAACCCATGAAAAGTATCCTTTATAGTATCGCAATAATACTAAGTTTTTTAACTCTTCAGAGTTGCACAAAAATCGTTGATGGATGCACCGATCCCATGGCATCTAATTACCAGGCTTCCGCCAATAACGATGATGGATCATGCATTTATCTTTATCTGGGACAGAGTTTCCAGGGGGGTGTGGTAGGATACTTTTTTAAAGAAGGTGATGCCGGTTATGATGCATCTGTGCTTCATGGATTGATAGTGGCCCCTGCAACTATTTTCACCGATAAATGGGGGTGTATAGGTGATTCTGTAGGAACTGCAACCGCTTTTGGAACCGGAGATCAAAATACAGCAGCTATTGTCAATGCCTGTGCTGATAGCGGAACGGCTGCAAAATACTGTAATGACTTAGTAATAAGTGATTACTCAGACTGGTACCTGCCTTCAAGAGATGAATTATTAAAACTTTATGCCAATAGAACTTCTATTGGTGGCTTTTCATCCTCCTATTATTGGACCTCCTCTGAAAACAGTGCCAATCAGGTAATTTGCATACACATGAATTCCGGCAACGCTTTAAATATTAATAAAGACAGTACGCTGAAAGTAAGGGCTATCAGAAGGTTTTAAAATTGAATAGAATTGATAAAAGTAAGACTACTATTCTTCAGTTGTCAATTCATCATTGTTCAAATTAATTAAGTACACAAGAATCAATTGTCCTAATGCAAAAACAATAAAAAACAACATCAAAATATTATGAATGTGCAAATAAAAGTACTGAATTAGCATCCAGATAATCTCAGCACAACTTATCAAAACAGCCAAACGTTTGGCAGGGTCCCATCTCAGAAAAGATATTAAAGCACCGGCAAAATTACCAAGCGCCTGCAATCCAAGCATCATAATTCCTACAACTGACCAAGTCATTAAAGAAACATCCGGCAAAAACCCTAAAATAAGGTCATACATCTTACGATCAGCATATTTGATAAACAGCAATGCAATAGTAGCGGCAAACAAGGATGTTCCAAGTTGTAGTATCCCTAAATAGAAGAAAAGCGGGCTATGTTTTTTTTGTTTTAATTCAGACATTATTATTATCCCAAGGATAATTTAAAGGTGTGCAAAAGTAACAACTTTTTCAACACATCAGGGTGCAAAATCAAATGTTTTTTGAACCTAATATTATAAAAAACTCCCTTAATATTAATATAATAAGGGAGTTTCATTTTTCAATTTTATACGTTATTCTGTAAAGTTTTCAGCGTTATCAAACTGCATGTTAATTATTATACTTCCTTTTTTATCGATATAACCCCATTTAGGTCCTTTGCGAATAACTGCCATGCCACCGTCAAAGCTTTTTGCTGCATCAAACTGAGGATTTACAACGTAAGTGCCTTTCTGATCGATATAACCCCATTGAGGTCCTTTACGAACAGCAGCCATACCTTCGCTGAAGCCTTCTGCATCATCAAATTGAGGATTGATAGCATAAGTGCCGGTTGGATCAATATAACCCCAATCCTTACCTTTGCGAACACGTGCCAAACCTTCCATATAATCGTAAGCATCATCAAATTGAGGATTAATCACCCAAATACCTTTCTTATCAATGTATCCCCATTGTTTCATTTTTTTGGCGCGAGCCAAACCGTTAAAGAAATCACCAACAGCCTCGAACTGAGGATTAATCACATAAGTACCTTTGGCATCAATATAACCCCAGCTAAAAGCTTTGCGAACGCGGGCAAGACCATTATTGAAATCTTCAGCATCGTCAAATTGAGGGTTAACCACCCAAGATCCCTTTTTATCAACAAATCCCCAGACCTTGCCTTTGCGAGCTTTGGCATATCCTTCGTAAAAATCACCCAATTCGTCGAACTGAGGATTTACAACATAAGTGCCTTTCTTATCGATCAACCCCCATTGCATACCTTTGCGAACTCTGGCAAATCCACCATTGAAATCGCGGGCATCATCAAATTGCGGATTGATCTCGAAAGTACCTTTCTTATCAATATAACCCCATTGTTTGAACTTGCGAACCCGTGCCAAACCTTCCGAAAAATCTTCAGCATTCTCAAATTGAGGGTTTATAATGTAAGTGCCCTTGGCATCAATATATCCCCATTCCGTGGCGGTTCGTGCACGAGCCACACCATTGAAAAAACCTTTGGCACCGGCAAATTGTGGATTAATAACGTAAGTTCCTTTCTTATCGATAAAGCCCCAGTCTTTTCCGAAACGAACCAAAGCAAGGTAATCCTGAGCATACATCGTCAGGCTCAAACCTGTAATAAATAATGCAATAATAATTTTCTTCATAAAGCTGTGT
>CAZNRQ010000383.1:0-3988 GCA_964574845.1 uncultured Bacteroidales bacterium | reverse complement strand
GGGCTATTGTACCCGATGGTGGTAATAAAACTGATGGAAATATAAAACCAGAGGAGAAATTAAAACCAGAGGAGAAAGTAAAACCTGATGGCAATACAAAACCTACCGGGAATACAAAACCTACCGGGAATACCAAACCCACCGGGAATACCAAACCCACCGGAAATAATAAACCCAATGGTGGAAATAAATAGTTGAAACCATATACAAAATAATGAAGCGTCCCGACACAAAAGTGTTGGGATGCTTTTTTTACAGAAAATATGAATAGCTCAGAAAAGTACAATCAGCGGGGAGTTTCTGCTTCTAAAGAAGATGTGCATAATTCTATTAAGCATATTGATAAAGGAATTTTCCCAAAAGCTTTTTGTAAGATTATCCCTGATTTTTATAACAACGACCCACTCTATTGCTCTTTGATGCACGCTGACGGTGCAGGAACAAAATCCTCGTTGGCTTACATTTATTGGAAGGAAACCGGAGATGCATCCGTTTGGAAAGGTGTGGCGCAGGATGCCATTGTGATGAATACCGATGATCTGCTATGTGTAGGTGCAACTCAGAACATTATTCTTTCTTCCCTAATCGGAAGAAATAAATTCCTCATACCAGGTGAAGTTATTTCGGCCATCATTAATGGTACTGAAGAATTTTTGGAACTACTTCGTAGTTATGGGGTATCTATTTATTCATCGGGGGGCGAAACAGCCGATGTGGGCGATTTGGTAAAAACAATTGTTGTTGATTCTGTGGTTTCGTGCAGAATGAAGCGCGATGATGTAATTACCAACGAAAATATTTCCGCCGGCGATGTTATCGTAGGTTTGGCTTCCTATGGAAAAGCTACTTACGAAACAGAGTACAACAGCGGCATCGGAAGCAACGGACTGACCTCTGCACGACATGAGGTGTTCCATAAAAAGTATGCAGAGAAATATCCCGAGAGTTTCGACTATCATATTCCACATGATCTGGTCTATTCAGGGAAATATCACATGGAAGATTGCCTTCCCGGTTTGCCATCTAATGTGGGCAAAGCTGTTTTGTCACCCACACGCACCTACGCTCCTCTCCTATTGGAAATATTGAAGCATCACCGTAAGAACATTCATGGAATTATTCATTGCACGGGTGGAGCCCAAACCAAGATTCTGAATTTCATTTCGAATCTGCACGTAATTAAGGAAAATCTTTTCCCTATCCCGACAGTTTTTTCAATAATTCAGGAACAATCGGGTTACGATTGGAAAGAAATGTACAAGGTTTTCAATATGGGGCACCGCATGGAGTTGTACGTTCCACAAGATATAGCCTCTGACATTATTGCCATTTCAAAATCTTTCGATATCGATGCCCGCATCATCGGAAACTGCGCTAAATCTGATGGTCCGGCCCTGACCATTTCATCTCCCTATGGGCAATTTACCTATTAATTTTGAAATTTCTATTACCTTTGCTGCCAAAATAATCATTTATGCTTGAAAAACTCGAAGCTATACATACACGTTGGGAAGAGATCGGAAGGTTGATGAACGAGCCGGAAGCTATAAACGATGTCAAAAGATTTGTTAAACTCAGTAAAGACTACAAAGAGCTTAGTCCCATTATTGAAGCATATAAAAAGTACGACACCCTCCTAAAACATATCACATCGGCCAAGGATGTTATGTACAACGAAAAGGACGAAGAAATGCGGGCCTGGGCCAAAGAAGAATTAGATCTTCTGACTCAGGAAAAAGCACGTATGGAGGAGGAGATTCGTATTATGCTAATACCCGCCGATCCCGAAGATGGGAAGAACGCAATTGTTGAGATTCGGGCAGGTTCAGGTGGGGACGAAGCCAGTATTTTTGCCGGCGACCTCTACCGTATGTATCTGCGCTTTGCCGAACTTAAGGGATGGAAAGTGGAACCTGTGGATATGACCGAAGGAACTGTTGGCGGTTACAAAGAAGTTATCATCAATATTTCCGGCGAAAATGTTTATGGCCAAATGAAATACGAATCGGGAGTTCACCGTGTGCAGCGCGTCCCCAAAACCGAAGCCCAGGGCAGGGTTCATACCTCGGCCGCATCGGTGGTGGTTTTACCGGAAGCTGACGAGTTTGATGTGGATGTGAAAGAAAGCGATATCCGTCGCGACACTTTCTGCTCCTCAGGTCCCGGCGGACAATCGGTAAATACTACCTACTCGGCTGTCAGGTTGACCCATATTCCCACAGGAATCGTGGTGATTTGCCAGGATCAGAAATCGCAGGTGAAAAATCTTGAAAAGGCTATGTCGGTATTGCGCAGCCGCATTTATGAAACAGAACATCAAAAATACCTGGACGAGGTTTCATCCAAACGTAAGACCATGGTTTCGACCGGCGACCGTTCGGCTAAGATTCGTACTTACAATTACCCTCAAAGCCGTGTAACCGATCATCGTATTCATCTTACTTTATACAGTTTGCAAAATGTAATGGACGGAGCCGGTGTGCAGGAACTTATTGATGCACTTCAGTTGGCCGAAAACGCCGAGCGTTTGAAAGCAGCCGGAGAAGAATAAAAAAACTAATATCATGACCCGAAAAGAATTATTCCAAAACATTAAAAAGAAAAAGTCGTTCCTTTGTGTGGGTCTGGATACCGAATTATCGAAGATCCCGCAACATTTGCTGTCGGCTGACGACCCCGTTTTCGAGTTTAACAAAAGCATTATCGATGCCACCATCGATTATACCATTGCCTATAAACCCAATATTGCTTTCTACGAAGCACGAGGGATTCCCGGTTGGGAAAGTCTTCAGAAAACAGTGAATTATCTGGAAGGCTACCGCAACGAAGTTTTCCTGATTGCCGATGCCAAACGCGGCGATATTGGCAACACTTCAGCGCAATATGCCAAATCATTTTTTGATAAAACCGATTCGGGTTTCGATTTCAATGCGGTGACAGTGGCACCCTATATGGGAGAAGATTCGGTTTCGCCTTTTCTGTCGCACGTGGGCAAATGGGTCGTACTTCTTGCGCTGACTTCCAACAAAGGTGCTTTCGATTTCCAGTTTCAAAAAATCATGACACCTGAAGGAGAAAAACACCTGTTTGAATTGGTGCTCGAAACATCGAAAAAATGGGGCTCGGCCGACAATATGATGTATGTGGTGGGTGCCACACAGGCCAGCATGTTGGAAGGCATTCGCAAAATCATTCCCGATCATTTTCTGTTGGTTCCCGGTGTGGGTGCACAGGGCGGCAGTTTGCCCGAGGTGGTTAGATATGGTATGAACAAACAGTGCGGATTGATAGTGAATTCATCGCGCAGCATTTTGTATGCCTCAGCCGAAAAAGATTTCAAAGACAAGGCCCGCGAAGAAGCCCAAAAGCTTCAGAAGGAAATGGAAGCGGAGCTGAGGAAGTATGCCATATTGTAGGAAGTTGGAGGTTCGCAGATCGAAGTCGGCAATCAGCAATTGGCAGTCGGCATAGTTAACAGGCATTTAGCATTTGCGGACTTGAGATTGTAGATTGAGGATTTTTGATTCACTATTTTCCCTTTATCAGCCTATCGTATTCTATATAGTTCTGACTTTTCCTGCCTCCGCTGAAGCTGGCCAGATAGCCTTTTATCAGGCTTTGACGCTTGAGCAATCCCTGATCACCCTTATACATTGCGCTTCGCTCCGCGACAGCCGTCGAATAAACCGCATTAGCTTTGATTATTTTGTTGGATAGTACAATCATTTCTTCAACAAAAGCTTCGAAATTCACATATTGAATATTGGTGTTCTGTGGCGTATAGGCCGTGCCCAAAGAATCGATGATTTCGAGTGTCTGCCGGGCATAGCCGTTCAACGAATTATAACTCTGCTCCGAGGTGGATCGCCGGGCGCTTCCTTTTTTCCCCTTTTCTTTTTTCTTGTACTTCGGTTTTAAAACCTTCAGATATCCTCCGATAATTTTATAGGCGCTGCTGTCTTTGCCAATTTCGCTGCCAATATACGAT
>CAZNRQ010000382.1:0-3993 GCA_964574845.1 uncultured Bacteroidales bacterium | reverse complement strand
TGAAGGTGGTCAAATTAAAACGGCGTAGACTGGTCAATTTAGGCGGCGTATCCACAGCCATCCGTGAATTTTCATTGCGTGATACATGGTAAACCGGGAGAAGGGAAATCAACATTCGCCATTCAGATGGCACAGTATCTGGCTGAAGGTTTTGGCAATGTCGTCTATATATCCGGTGAGGAAGGCCACTCCAAGACCATAAGGGATAAATTTGTAAGAAGCAATGCGATGAGCGAGAACCTTTTTGTTGCCGATATAAGGTCTTTTGAAGAAATTATAAGGGAAATTCCTCAAGAAAAGTTTCACTTCATCTTCATTGACTCATTGGACAACATGCGGATTGATGCTGAAAAACTGAAACAACTTCGGGAACACTACAAAAATTCAGCACTGATAACCATCTCCCAAGCTACCAAGGACGGTAAGATGCGAGGTTCAAATGAGATTTCACATGATTCGGATATTGTGGTTATGGTTTCCGATGGTGTAGCCCAGACAGAGAAAAATCGTTTTCTTGAAAAAGGCAAAACCTTTGAAATTTTTTCATCCACAACAGCAGAGGCCGGAATGAAGTACAGAAACACGATAAAGGGATAAGTCACTAAGGAAAAAATCAGCAGAATCCTTGTCACTTGTATTGAAAAATGCCATAACTTGTGCCAATATTTGCAAGCCGGTCACGTTACATTGTTTTAAACATTCATTCGCTGACTCATTTGTTGGATGGGGTACTGATTTGAGGTATATTATAGAGATTTTAGGGCACAAGAATAGTAAGACCACTGAATTTACACTCATATAACACCCCGGACTTTGCAGAAAATAAAATCGCCTATTGATGAGATTGAGAGTCTGTTTAAATTTTTATAAAAACATTATTATTGTATTGATATTTAGCGGTTATCAGAATGCGAAGAAAAGACAGCGTACTACATATCCGACAGGGAACAATGAAATATGACATAGTAACCAAATCTTTTTATAAACATTACTAAATATTAAAATAATTATGAGTACTTATAAATTTGGAAAAGCTACTGTTCTTCCAAAAAGAACTAATGAATATAGAGGATTAATTATAGTCTATCCTTATAATGATAGTAGGCATGAAATATCAGTAAGAATAACTGAACGTCTATTATATGTTTGGAAGATTGAACAGCGAATGAATATTAATGACATTGAAGCAATTTCAATATTTGTTTTTCATTTTATCATTGGCTTTATTAAATCAAAATCAAAACCACGTAAACTTGGCTTTAAATACGACCAAGATGACATATTAAAAGATGTTGACACATTTGAATTGAATATTGATAATTTTGAACAATATTATGTTGAATTTGATAATGTTGATAAAATTGAAGGAACTATAATTAAATTGTGATAAACTAAAATCTATTTATTCATGAAAAAACATTATTTTTTTTTAGTTGCTTTATTAATCGTAAATATAGCAAATGCCCAGTGGCAACAAACGAATGGACCTTATGGTGGACAAATAAATTGTTTTGTAATAACCGGGAACAATATTTTTGCAGGTTCGGGTAACGGTGTGTATCTATCTTCAAATAATGGAAGTAATTGGGCTGAATCAGGTTTGACAAATAATAATGTAACAGCTTTAGCCATTAGCGGTAGCAACATTTTTGCAGGCACTAATGTTGGTGGCGTATTTTTGTCTTCAAATAATGGTAGTAGTTGGACTGCCGTGAATACTGGTTTAACAAATACTATTATACGTACATTAGTCGTAAGCGGGAGCAATATTTTTGCAGGTACAGGTGGCGGAGGGGTGTTTATGTCTTCAAATAATGGTAGTAGTTGGGTGAATAAGGGGTTAACAAGTATTACTGTCACAACATTCGCTATAATCGGGAACAATATATTTGCGGGCACTAATGGTTACGGTGTGTATTTATCTACTAACAATGGTACCAGTTGGAATGCTGTAAATACGGGTTTGACAAATGCTTATGTCAAAGTCTTAGCTACAAGCGGTAACAATATTTTTGCTGGGACTTCTAGCGGACTATTTTTATCTTCAAACAATGGAAGTAACTGGACTGCGATAAATACAGGGTTAACAAATACTAATATTTGGTCATTAACTGTAAGCGATAGCAACATATTTGCAGGTACTTGGGGAGGGGGTGTATTTTTGTCATCAAACAATGGGAGTAATTGGGCTGCAATGAATACAGGTATATCAAATACTAATATTCGAGCATTTGCAGTAATCGATAGTAATATTTTTGCGGGAACAAATAATGGTGTGTTTTTGTCGTCAAATAACGGTAGCACTTGGGCGATAATGAATACAGGTTTAATAAATTCTTGGATATTTGCATTTGCTGTAAGCGTCAACTATATTTTTGCTGGAACTTATACTGGCGGTGTTTATTTATCGCCAAACAATGGAGATAATTGGAATGCGGTAAATACAGGTTTAACAAATTCTCAAGTTCAGGCATTAGTCATAACCGGGAATAATATTTTTGCTGGTACTTTTGGTAGTGGGGTGTTTTTGTCATCAAACAATGGTAACAGTTGGGTTTCTGTGAATGCGGGTTTGACAGATCCTACTATACGTATAATCATTATAAACGGTAGTAACATTTTTGCAGCAACACCAGGTGGTGTGTGGTTGTCTTCGAACAATGGAGGTAGTTGGAATGCTAGAAATAATGGCCTAACTAATACAGATGTTTATGCATTAACTGCAAACGGAAACAACATTTTCGCAGGTACTAATGGTGGGGGCGTATTTTTGTCTTCAAATAATGGAAACAATTGGACTGCGGTGAATACAGGTATAACAAATTCTACTATTCTAACATTAGCTACAAGCGGGAGCAATATTTATGCAGGTACAGGTGGTGGTGGGGTGTTTAAGTCTTCAAATAATGGAGGCAGTTGGTCTGCTGCGAATATAGGTTTGACAGTTACTGATGTACGTGCATTCGCCATAAGCGGTAGCAATATTTTTGCAGGGACTTATGGTGGTGGTGTTTTTTTATCTTCAAATAATGGAAGCAGTTGGTCAGAGTTTAATATTGGGCTTCCGGTAGGTAGTACTGTTTATGCATTATCCATAAAAGGTGATACTATTTTTGCAGGGACTAAAGGTACTGGTGTTTGGAAAAGGGCATTATCAGATATTACAGTTGATGTTAAAGAAATAAATAATGATGAAAATAATATTGCAGTATATCCTAATCCCACATCAAATAATATAATAATAGAAAATTCTCATCCCGCAGTAATTGAAATTTTAAATATTGAAGGACAATTAATAAAATGCGTAAATGCAAATGAAAATTCTACCACAATGGATATATCAAATTTATCAAGCGGGGTTTATATAATAAAAGTAACGACAGATAAGAAAATTTTGATAAAGAAATTTATGAAACAATGAACGCCCAGTGCATAATTAAAAAAAGCACGCAAACCGTTATGGAATCTGTAACGTTAATTCCACTTTCCCATCTCCTTAACCTTAACGCTGTCCAGTATCTTAGCATAAATCTGTGTTGTTTTAAGGTCTTTATGGCCTAAGAGCTTGCTGATGACTTCCAGTGGCATACCGAGGTCGATGGAGCAGGTGGCGAAGGTGTGACGAGCACAGTGAAAGCTAATAGACTTTTTGATTTTTGCAAGCACCATAAGTTCTTTCAGGTAGCGGTTGGTTATCTGATTGGTGGCCACATGGAACACAGGTTGGTTTTCAAAACCGGGTTCAATAAGTCCTTTTGCCCTGTCTATTAATGGAACTCTAACAACATCTTTCGTTTTGTGCATTTCTATTTGCAGCATATCGCCTTCTACAAGGTGCGAATGCATTAGGTTTTTTATATCGAGGAAGCGTAATCCGGTATAACAGGCAAATAAAAAATACCTGAGAACATTCCGTTGATACCCCTTGATATCATCAATTAGCAAAGCCTCAAGCGACTTGAGGTCTTCCATGTCAAGGAAACTTCGGTTGCC
>CAZNRQ010000381.1:0-3997 GCA_964574845.1 uncultured Bacteroidales bacterium | reverse complement strand
ATTAAAGACAGGGCCATGACTGTTAACCAATCAATCGAAAGAAAAGAAGGCGACGATCGTAACAGGAACAACCACAGAAGAGATAACAACTACCGCGGTAACAATAATTACGGGTCAAGAGACTAGACTTTTTTAAGAAAGAGTTTTATAAAGCGGCTAAAAGGCCGCTTTTTTTATTTTCGCAAGAGGCTACATTCAATAGGAATTCGGCTAATACCAGTCTATTATTTTGTATTGCTTGCGATAATTGTTTTCTAATTGGCATAACATATCCCTTACCATATTGAGATCATTCACTGGAGAATGTTCGAAAGTGAATTTTTCAAACATGGTTTCATTTTCTTTGAATAGTTCATTGTGAAACAATTTCATATATTCCGTAAGATACTTTGCTTCGTTATCCGACAGTTTCTGTTTTGATTTCAGATACTGTAGAATTCTCAGTCCATCTACCTTCTCGCAGCATGACTTCCTGAATAACGCCAATGTTTTAAAATTGTCACGTATAGGTTGCCAGAAATCCTTAGTATTAAATGTTGATTCGAGGAAATCTGTCATAGGAGTCACAACATCCTTAGTAAATAAATCATCGAATAGATGGTAGGTTTGTTTTATCGAATCGAAAAGCTGGAATGAGTATAGTGGGTAACTTTCCCATTGATCTTTACTCCCTTTTATCAATGCAGGTCCTGTGCCGAAGAATACTCTTTCAGAATATCGGGTGGCAGGGTAGGTGCTTTCCTCATTCCAGACAATTAAGTTCCCGTGTTTTCTTAATTTTTGCAGAAAGTAAAAATCCTCGCCACTAAGTTTCGGAGCGATGCCTCTTACTGCTTTGTAAGTCTTTACCGTTGTGGCCATGGATGAACCAATGGCAGTAAAGCAATAGGGATTATGAATTCTGAAAAGATTTAAGGTGTAGTAGCGCATGTATATCTCATACCGCAAAACAGCTCTGTCGAGAACCTCGTCGCCAGTTAGCCTATGATAGTAGGGGAGAGCCATACCCACAGCATCTTTATTGTCTTGAAAGCTTTGAACAATTGACGCAATGAAATCTTTATCGAAAGTTGTATCAGCATCCATACAGACAATGATATCCTCATCATTAGCTATAGTTGCGATGTGATCCATCACTGTTTTTCTGGCCCAACCTACTCCTTGTATTTTACCTGTCCATCCGATACCGACTGACGATTTATCGATTATTGTATAGGACTCTTTTGCTAAAGTATTAAGAAATTCAAGTGTTTTTTTGTTATTGAGGCAGACACTTTTTTTTGTGGTATCTGACCAATATGCCTCAGGCTGATTGACACAGATTACTACTTTAATTTTACCGTAGGTCTGCTTTTCAATACACGAAATACATTCAGGCAAAGTATCAGCTTCATCCATTGCAGGAATGGCAAAGTATATTTCAAGAGATTGTTGCATTTTGCTGCAAGATAAAAAATATTATTTCAATAATAGCTGTCTATACAATTTTGACTGAAGAAAAGTTGGTGAAAAGTAGAATATGGTAGAGAAATTTAAAATCTTTGATAAGATTACTTCGCAATATTAATTAATTATTACTAATTATTGTTTTCCTTCGGACAGGCTAAAAAACAAGGTAGTCCCTTCTCCAATACTGCTTTCAATCCACAATTTACCACCATTCGCCTGAATAAAGTCATGAGACAATACAAGTCCCAGCCCCGTTCCTTTTTCGCCCTGAGTTCCATTGGTGCTTTTGTTCTCACTGAATTTGAATAAGGTTGATAATCTTTCAGGCTCAATTCCTATCCCGGAATCTTTGATGGAAACAATTACTTTCTGTTCTTCTTTCGAAACGTTAACGGATATGGTTCCACTTTCAGGAGTAAATTTTATCGCATTGGAAATTACATTACGCAGAACTGTTTTGATCATTTCTTTGTCAGCTTTGACGAATGCCTCATCTTCAACCGGCAAATTAATTGTAATTTTTTTTAGTTCAAAAGAATTCTCGTTGAGATGCAGGGTTTCCTTGATTATTGGAACAATGTCAAAAATAGCAGGATGAACTGTAATGGAATTAAATTGGGAACGCGCCCAATGAAGTAGATTCTCAATCAATTCAAAACTGGTTTTTGAGGCACCTGCAGCGGCTTTGATCAAAGGAAATGCATCTGTAGAGTTGCCTGATTCACATTTGTTTTGTGCAATAATTAGCAAGTTCATAATAGTGCCAACAGGTCCGCGAAGATCATGGGCAATAATTGAGAACAGCTTATTTTTGGTATTGTCCATTTCTTTCAACTCGGTATTCTGATGTATTATAAGTTGTTCATTTTTTCTTCGTTCACTGGTATCTGTTTTTATGGAGAAATAGCCGTTGATAATCCCCTTTTCGTTTTTTAAAGGAGCAATAGCGACATCTTCGTAATATATTTCACCGTTTTTCTTTCGGTTAATGAATTCCCCATACCAAACTTTTCCTGAAGTCACAGTTTCCCAAAGATCAACAAACGTCGTATTTGGTGTTTGTCCTGATTGCAATACATTGGCTTTTTTGTGAAGAACTTCTTCCGCTGAATAACCTGATATTCTGCAAAAGGCTGGATTGGCATAAGTAATAGCTCCATCCAGATCTGTAGTGACAATAGACAAGGGACTTTGCTCAAAAGCAACTTTATTCAACCTTGTGAGTTCAAAAAGCGAACTTTTATCGGATTCGATGATCAACAGAAAGAAACCAAGAGAGCTGACTACAATCAGACCTAAAGAAATCAAAATGAACCAATGATCGAAACCTGAAAATTCGAAGAAGTTATAGGTATCTGGCAAATGGTAGACCACGATTGCCCTATATATATTTACCAGTGCAAACATAATATAACACACGGCAATTAGAATAGGAATTCTGAAGGGTTTGTGATGGTTTATTAGCTGAATTGCTGCCGGAATAAATATAGCAACCACCATTATCGCAGCTGTGTAAACTGCCAGTTTGCCATTAGCATCAATAAACAGTATTATTATAGCAGCTATTACAGCAGGAAAAATTACAGTGAGAGTAAAGAGTTTTGGCAATTTCCCTCTAAAAGAGGATACACTAAGAATCAAAAATAACCAGGCGCAAAAAAGTAAAGCCAAACTGAAATTGGCCGACAAATTACAAGAAGAGCTTCCCTGCAGCCCAAGCCCTATAAGAGCCAGTCCATCGAGTAATTTGCAGATCATAAAGAGTGAAATGGTTAGTTTGTTTTGCCTGACAATAGCTATAAAAAAGATCAGAATAAGTGCAACCAGAAACTCAAATCCCCCGGTTATGATAAATGCTGTGAAATGTTCGAAATTCATTTTTTTGTTGTCAGTTGTTGTTAGAAGCTATAGAACCCCCGTTCAGTAAAAATCTACCAGTCAGTCAATCATTTGGTCGTAGTAGAAAATGAGATACTAAAACACCTTTTTGGTTTCCGTATGCTTCTTGTTTTGTTAATTTAGTTAAAAATCAGTTCGTTTTAGTTTCCGGGAAAATCTCCGTTGTCTTCTTATTACAAATTTAAGGAAAAATTCAGTTTAAATTACGTGAGAATTGTGAAATATTAAGACTCGATATTGGTATATCTCATTTTTTATCGTACTTAATTCATAAACAATGATTTTTAAGTGATGTGGTAGCTTAATTTGATATTATAATGCTTATGAAGGTAAAAAAAACTCCCGAAGTCATATGCGTCTCCGGGAGTTTTTCTTATTGTATTAAGTATTGTTTATGGTTTTATCACATGTATCAACCCCGTAGCATTATTATCAATCAATGCCATATCCGAAGCATCCACGGTTCCGTCGCCGTTGACATCTTCAAGTAAATAACCTCGTAAAAGTGCTGTAACCGCATTATCAACCGCTGCCATATCGGTGGCATCTACGGTCGGGTCTTGATTTACATTACCGCCGTAGATAGCATATACGCCTCCTGTCATATGTTTTTCGTTATTGCCGTATGCCTTTGAAGCGGCCGTGCTGA
>CAZNRQ010000380.1:0-4006 GCA_964574845.1 uncultured Bacteroidales bacterium | reverse complement strand
TAAGTTCGCCCAAAACGCCGGTATATTCTTTGGTGAAAAATTCGCCGGACAGATATCCTGCCACAGCACCCAGGGTTCCTAAGATCATCAGATAAAAGCCTGCTTTCGATAAGGCGGGTTCTTTTTTGCTAAAAAACAAACTGATCACATCGAAGAAAAATCCGGTAATAATAAGTGCCACCGGAAAATGCACCATCAAAGGGTGTAAATGAGCTGTATTGAACATGATTTTAAAATTTTTGGTAAAACTATGGATTTATTTTATAATATTCATTTCCGCAATCAGATTTTTTGCCCCGGCATACTTGTCGATGATGAACAAAACGTAACGTATATCCACGTTGATGGTTCTTTGCAGTTCGGGTTCGAAACAAATGTTGCCGCTCATGGCTTCCCAGTTGCCGTCGAAAGCCAGACCCACCAGGTATCCGTTTCCGTCGAGAACCGGGCTGCCCGAATTGCCTCCGGTGATATCGTTATTCGAAATGAAATCTGTTTTCATCACTCCGTTCTCTCCGTATTCGCCAAAATCTTTGGCCTTGTATAGTGCTTTCAGTTTGGCAGGCACTACAAATTCCCAGTTGGTGGAATCTTCCTTTTGCATGACGCCTTCCAGCGTGGTATAATATTGATAATGCACCGCATCGGAAGGATAATAGTCCATCACTTTTCCGTAGGTGAGACGCATGGTTTGGTTGGCATCCGGATAATATTTGGTGTCGGGATTCATTTCGCGCAGTCCGGCAATAAAAAGACGTTTGGCAGCACCCAGTTTGTTGTTGGCATCGTTCCATGGTTTGCTTAGGGCATTGTAGCTATCGGTAAAGGCATTCATAAGTTGGAACAGGGGATCTGCTTCCATGGCTTTCAAGGTGGGTTTGTTCAGAAAAGCATCCGTACCTTCTTTGGTTTTGAAAATGGTTTTACTGAAAAGCGCCGCAGTGAGTTTGGCAAAATCCGATTTGTATTTAGCCACCAGTTTGACGAAGTATTCCGGCTGCTGTTCCTTGCTTACGTTCTTAAAATACATGGCCAGCATGGCTTCGGTTATTTTCATATCGGTAGCAAGGCTGTAGTCCTTAAACAGTTTCTCCGAGCCTTTCTTCAACTCATCCACCTTGGCATGTATCTTGGCCGTATCCTGAACCTTTTCCTTAAGCAGGGTTTGCAGTTCGCCGAAGCGGCGGGTAAAAGCCATGGCCTCGCAACCCATAATGGCTTCGGTATAATAAATGCGGGCGATATTGGTAGTTCGCAAAGCCGTGTAGGCTTCGTAAATATTAGAAATAACCGTTCCGTATTTCTCTTTTCGGGCATTATCGGCCGCCACCCAATTGTTGAATCCGGTTTCTATCTGTCTTTTCTTATCAGCCACATCCAGTTTGTTCAAAGCTTTCACGGTTCCGATAAAATTCTTCCAATAGTTGGCAATGCCGGCATATTTCGAAGCATATTTGATGCGGATCTCGTCGTTGGCATCCATATCCGAGCGCATGATCTCCAGTTTCTTTCCTCTGATATCAATGCGGGTGGGGTAAGATTGGCTGAGATAAAAGTCGATGCCGTAAGAAGTCATATAACGTTCGGTAGTTCCCGGATAGCCTAATATCATGGTGAAGTCATTGTTCTTGACTCCCTTTATGGAAACCGGCAGGGAATATTTGGGTTTCATGGGGATGTTTTTATCGGAATAGGGAGCAGGGCTTCCATCGGGGGCGGTGTAAACCCTGAACATGGAAAAATCGCAGGTGTGGCGCGGCCACATCCAGTTGTCGGTATCGGCCCCGAACTTTCCAATGGATGAAGGGGGAGCGCCCGCCAGACGAATATCCTTGTAGGTTTGATACACGAAAAGATAAAATTCGTTGCCTTCGAAAAAGCTTTTTACCACCGCATCATATCCGTTTCCTGAACTAGCTTCTTTTTGCAGGGTCTCAGATATCTCTTTGATCTTTTTGGCACGATCGTCTTCGCTCATGGTGGCGCTGAGTTGCGACAATACTTTTTTCGAAACATCTTCAATGCGAACCAGAAATCTGACAGTGAGTCCCTGTATGGGAATCTCTTCTTTGGTGTTCATGGCCCAGAAACCCTGAGTCAGGTAATCGTGTTCCACAGAGCTTTTCGATTGAATGGCACCATATCCGCAATGATGATTGGTGAGCAACAATCCCTGCGAAGAGATCATTTCGCCCGTGCATCCGTTGCCAAAAATAACAATAGCATCTTTCAGACTCGCTTGGTTCACGCTGTAAATTTCTTCAGCGGTGAGCTTGAGTCCCATCTTCTGCATGTCCACATAGTTCAACCGGTCTATGAACAGGGGCAACCACATTCCTTCGTCAGCAATGGCGAGGCTCTTTGCTGCCACTATGAAAACCAACAATAACAATAACTTTTTCATGTATTTTTCGTATCAATTAGATTAATCAAGGCAAAAATAAATAGATTTTGCCAGCAGGCCGAACTATTTTGGTGTTTATAAATCATGTTCTCTAGGAAATTGTCAATGCAAATCATAAAACAAAACGGGGTCATCATCCTGCTTTTGTTCATTGGCCTTATGATTTCAGGCTGCCACCGCGACCTTTCCGATCCCTTTGTTCCCAAAGATAAGAAGTTCAATACCCAGTTCAAATTCGACAAGAAAAGGAACCGCACCGTCGAGAAACATGTTTCCTTTTCCAAAGAGAAAGGCAAGTTCAAAGATTCTTTTGCCGGAAGCAGAGGCAGGGGAAAAAGAGCCGGAGGCAGTCACGATTCCTATTCTTCCAAATCGAAAAAGAGTTTTGGCGGGACCCGCTTCAGTAAATCCAAAGGACGTGTGGTAGAAAAAGGCTTTTTACCCTCCAAACGCAGCAATGATTCCTACTCCGCTAAAGCGGGCCACAAGGACAAGAAGCACCGCAGCGGTGGCAAAGACTCCTACTCCTCGAGCATGAAGAAACATGAGAGCGGCAACCGTTTCAGCAAATCGAAAAACCGGGTAGTCTCTTTCAAAAACGGCAGCAGAGGCAAACGAAACGGCAGCGAAAGCTTTGGCTCGAAAAGGAAGAACAAGTCGGGCAATTTCAGTTTCAGTACCTCTAAAAACCGTGTGGTTTCCAACAAGGGAAGCCGGGGAGGAAACCGTGGAGGTAAGGACAGCTATGGTTCGAAAGGCAAAAGGAACTCAGGGAATTTCGGGTTCAACAAATCGAAAAAGCGGGTGGTGTCATTCAAAAAAGGCGGCCGCAACCGCATCACAGGTGCTGACAGCTATGGCGGCAAGACCAACAGCAAGGGCAGTATGTTCCGCTTCGACAAAAAGAGCAAGCGTATAGTCTCGAAAAAGAAATTCCTGGTATTCGGTTCCAAAAGACATAGCCGCGACATGGGTTCCTATGCAGGTAAGAAAAGAAACTCGGGAGGTATGTTCTCCTTTAATTCGAAAAAGCACAGGGTGATCCGAACCAAGGCGGTGTTCAATGGTTTCAAACGTTTCAGGGCGGGCGACAGCTTCGGTGGCAAGCGAAAAAGCAAGGGAGGCGAATTCAGCTTCAACGTAAAGAAAAAACGTGTGGGCAAAAGAACCCTGCTATTCAAACCCCGCGACACTGATCCGGGTTCTTTCGGAAGTAAAGGAGGCAAAAGAAATTCGCTTTACAAACAAAACTCCTTCAACAAGAAGAAAAAGCGCATACACCATCGCAACGGCTTCTTCTGGGATCTGTTCGGAGGGAGGAACAAAGTCAGCCGAAAGAAAGACGAATTGCAACTGGATCTCTTCGACCCGAAACAAAAGCACAGAATGCATCTTGCTCGATAATAATAATTAATTTCGCAAAAATATTCCTGATGGAGTCTGCCGAAAGAAAGATACCTGTATTGTTGTACCACCGCGTCCTGAAAAGAGGCGACATGAAAGGCCGGCACAAGATCTATATCTACGAGGATAAGTTTCGCAGGCAAATGCACTTCCTGAAACAAGCCGGCTACTCCGTAATCACTTTCGAAGATATTTATC
>CAZNRQ010000379.1:0-4017 GCA_964574845.1 uncultured Bacteroidales bacterium | reverse complement strand
AGCTTCTGTCTGCACTTCTATGGCTTTATCAAACTGGCCCAGAGTAGTATATACGGCTCCTAATATATCGAGGCTGGAAGCAATGATTTCGTAATACTTATGGTTTCTGGATATCTCCAGGGCTGAATCTGCATAATTGATGGTTTGCCAATAATTCGTCTTTTCATAATACACCGCAGCCATTCTGTCGTAGCAATTGGCCGCTAAATTTTTATCATGATGCTTATGGGCTATTTTTAAACCATTCTTCAGATAAAGTATGGCTGATTCGTACAAGGTAGTGGCCCGACACAACTCCCCCATAAAATGATAGCATTTACCCAACAGCAATTCATTTTTATTCTCCTTGATCCCTTCCAGCAGACTTTTGATACAATATATCGCTTGATCGAACACGCCCTTATATTGGTAGGAATGAGCCAGTATGAGAGTGGCATCTACTTTTTTATCGATAAGATTATGTAGTGTATAGATCCTGATGGCGTTTTCGGCATGACGTTCGACCGAATCAGGGAAAATACCCAAATAATACTTACAGATCTTCATTTCAATATCAGCCTTTTCCAGATCAGAAGAGGCATTATGCAGGCATGTATTTAAACTGTCAGCAATGCTAACCTCCTGAGCCTTTCCGCAAAAAGGCAACATAAGAAACAATATCAGGCTTATAATATTTAGAACAAATCTGCCCATAAAAGCATGTAAAGATTATTGTCTGGTCTTTATCAAATTTAATGCAAATCTATAAAAATATCGATAACTATCTTCATTTCAAGTTAAGAAAAATCAAAGCCAGTATCGAATTGTTTATTACAGAATCGAATCAGGTAGTAACGATAGATTGACCTTTATATTTTGCCCTAAAATAAAATTCCATTATCTTTATCCTAAAATTTCGAATTATGCGCCATTATCTTTACCGTAATCTGATTTTCTTTTCCATTGCTGCCTCCCTTTTCACAGCCTGTAAGCCTATGGCAACGCAATATAAGGAAGATAAAGTGATAGATGCTACTTATTACACTGCTGCCAACCTCACTCCTGCTCCACAACCTGATTCGGCTATCAAAGCCATGACCTGGAACATTCGCTTCGGAATAGGACGCACTCCATGGTTTGGAGATGCCTGCGGCGATAACGTTGTGTTTTCGCAGGAAGAAGTGATGCCACATTTGCAGGCTATCGTGACGAAAATAAACGAAATTAAACCCGACATACTTATGCTTCAGGAAGTGGATGTGAATTCGAAACGCACCGGCTACCTGAACGAGCTGCAATATATACTTGATCATACCTATTTCAATTATGCGGCCTATGTTCCCGAATGGCAATCGCAATATATTCCCAGCGACGGATTGGGGCGCATGGATATGGGGCTGGCGATATTATCGCCCTGGCCTATCAATGATGCCAAACGCATACAATTGGCTTTACGAACTGATCAAAGCAGCATAGAGGTATATTTCTATCTGCGCTCGTGTATTGTTACAGGAAAGATCACGGTTCCCGGTTTTAAAGAGGTATCTGTACTTAACATGCATGCTTCGGCTTTTGCAACAGATGACACCAAGCAGAAACATTACCAGCAATTCAAGGCAGAACTGGATAAGATAAACGATGCAGGAGGTTTTCTGCTGGCCGGAGGCGATTTCAATACCCTTCCTCCCGGTTCGGATAAAACGGATTATTGCCTGGAGGATATGTGCCCGGGTGAATCTTTCCATGCACCGGGTGACGACCCAATGCATAAAGCCGGAAGCGACTACACACCCGAACAAAGCTGGTTGTTGCCCATCTATAATACTTATACTTGTGCACTTCCCCTGTCGGTATACCAGGCCAATCAATCGGCTTATTTCACTCATACCACACGCCCCGAGCATACTTTCGACCGTACGCTGGATTATCTCTTTACCAATTTGCACTGGGTTGCAGGTTCTACTGTAACACATCAGGATGCATTTTCCGAATCGGACCATGCTCCCGTTAGTTCTATGCTTGTATTACCCAAATAAAGACGAATCACTATGAAAGCTACACATATAAAACGATCGATACTGCTCATAACCGCTCTGTTATTTGTACAAACCCTGGTTGCCCAAAACGTTCCACTTATCAACCGATGGAGCTATAAAACTGCCTTCCTGATGCGAAAAGGCAAATGGGAAAGCGGATTGGTACAGCCCTTTCGCTATGGCATCAGCCGCAGGGTAGAAATAAACGCCAACATACTCCAAATGCCTATTGTACCTAATGTAGGTGTGAAGATATTCCTGGCGAACAAAAATGGTTTTCAAATGGCCAGCGAGCACGGATTGCAATACAATACCCCCTTATTCAACCTGCTCAGCCGCAAAGGAACAGGAGGCATACTGTCGCCTCAATTCACTTTTCCGAATATGTTCTCTTTTTCCAGTACTTTTCTGGTAAGCAAACAGGTATTTGATACAGCTTTTGTTACGGCACGTGCCGGAGTTTTTCTCGGAATGCGCGATGGCTATCTGAGTCCTTTGGCCACTGTCGATTTTCCTTTGATCTATGCCCGCACTTCCCATCTGTTCCACACCTGTACCATTAGGTTAGGCGCCGACCTGAAAGGAAAAATAGTAAGAAACTGGGCCTACGACTTCGATATGCAATTCTTTGTGATCCCTACCAAACATTATAATTTCTTTATGGAAAACACCGGAACCATAATGTGTAAGGTCAGCAAACACTCGGCGCTGAAAGCCGGTTATAAGCTATGTTACGGCAGCTATCCTTTTGGCAGGCAATGGCATCTGCTGCCGACACTGGATATTGTTTTCGGGAGTAAATAAGCAGTAAGCTATACAATGAGTAAGGAGATCACCAGCCAAAAAAGCCTTTGATCTGGTCGATGAAGTAGAGGAAAACTTTGGGTTTTATGGCAATGGTGAAAACCACACCAAACAAAGCTCCCCAGAAATGGGCATCATGGCCAATGTTATCGCCCCCACGTTTCGCCATATAGGCGGAATAGATGAGATATAGTCCACCAAATATAAAGGCCGGAATCCCTATGGGAATAAAGAACATGTAGATCCTGCCTAAGGGCACGAATAAAATACTGGCAAAAACTACCGCAGATACAGCACCGGAAGCCCCTACCGCATTATAGCCCGGATCGTTCTTATGCTTGCCGAAAGATGGCAAGGTGGACATCATAATGGCCCCTACATAGAGCAGCACAAAATAGTAATAGCCCTTTAGGCCGAATATTTCCACATAATAATCCAGCACTACATTCCCAAAAGAATAGAGAACAAACATGTTGACAAAAAGATGCATCCAGCCGGCATGAACGAAACCATAGGTAAAAAACCTGTACCACTGCTTGGAGTGAAGTACCAGAAAAGGGTTAAATTTCAGGCGGTAGAAGACATCATGATTACTTAATGCAAAAATTGAGATGGCAGCCGTAAATATAATAATAAACAGTATCATAACCTATTTCTTTTGAAAGATTAAAGTAACGGTAGCCCCCTTACGGAAGAGACTAACCAAAATATCGTGAATGGCAAAAAATGGATAGCTAACCATGAAAAATGCTTTTTGCATAAAGATACAAAATTTGCCGCATTCGGGAGCATAATCTGTATTGCCCTTGAGCCGTTCGAAGAGTATCTCTCGTTTTTTGAATACCAGATTCAGCAGGCTTTGTACCATGCCGAAGGGGTTCTGCTCGAGGGAAATATATCGTTCGCTTATGCAGCTGAAACCCCTTTGCTTCATGATATGCTTCAGCACCGAAGGCTTGAAGAAGAAAAGATGACGGGGAGGATCGAGATGTAGCCATTTACCCCTAAACAACTGTGCCTGAAAACTTGCAATATTCGGGAAAGAAAGGTATAAAATACCGCCGGGCTTCAGTATCTGCTCTATGATATGCAGGGTTTCGGCAGGATACGTAAGATGCTCAAAAACATGAAAGAGGGTGACGGCATCGAAGTATTCAGCAGGATAATCTCCTGTTTCCAAAGGGGTGGTCTTTATGGT
>CAZNRQ010000378.1:3356-4023 GCA_964574845.1 uncultured Bacteroidales bacterium | reverse complement strand
CCGGAGTGGTAGCAACCGTTTTACAGGTCGAATCATTCCAATAATAGGTATCGCCAGCAAGATGCGTAAATGAACATAAATCATAAGTAGTTCCCGGCGACTGATAGGTTGCTGTGAAACTATAAACCGTAGTGTCGCCTGGGGCCAGAGTACCAGTCCAGGTTTCATTGGTAGTGGCACCACCATTTATACAGAAACGAACAGGAATACTGGTCAGAGTATTGGTTCCAAAATTCTTCACAGTAACCTTAACCGGAATCTGCAAACCGGTCTGTGTTGCAGTATTTGGTAACAAAATACGTGTAACACCAGCGTCTGTAGGAATAGGAGGAGCAATAATCTGGAAGTTATCCACTGCCCAACCGTTTGCAACAGTAGTTGAGTTTGAGAAGAAACGATAACGGAACTGAACCGGACCGAGCGAATTGATGATAGCCGGTACAGAAGTCAAACGATATCTCGAATGAACATAACCCGTCGAACTACCTGACCAACAATACATGCCACCAATAGTCGAATTGTACCAGTTCAAACCTTCTGTATCATTAAGAATTCCCAGAAGATCCCAGGTATTTCCGCCGTCAACTGAATACTGAATATTTCCGCCATCCATACCAGACTGGGTGTCATACCAATGATAGAAATCAAGATAAGCGCTGTCGACAGT
>CAZNRQ010000378.1:0-3346 GCA_964574845.1 uncultured Bacteroidales bacterium | reverse complement strand
CAACCGCATTGTTGGTATAATCGCCATCCAGATTGGTTGCCCAAGCGTTTGGCTGACTATAAGCTGAATTGATCACAGAAGCAGAAGGTACGCCCCATTCCCATAAAGTACCGGGAGTGAAGAAGTAGACATTGCCATCAAAATTATCACTATAAGGAACATTAAATGTAGGTACGCCCATTACTGATGAACATGTAGTATCATTCAGATGATCGCCATCCAAAGGTAATCCGGTATAGGAACACAAGGAGAATGCACCTGAAGGAATAGTCAGGAAAGTAGTAAATTGATAAGTGGTCGAGCTATCAGGAGCCACAACGCCAGTCCATGTTTCAGTTACAGGAATACCATTATTGGCAACGAAACTAACCGGAATACTATATAATGTATCCAATCCGTAGTTATGAATACTAACCTTAACCACTTCCTGAGCTCCGGCCTGGGCCTGAACCACAGGAGTTAGAATAGCTTCAACACCCGCATCTTTTGATGATGGAACCGTAATTGAGAAATCATCAATAGAGAAGCCATCGTAATTAACAGAAGGATCTGATGTAAACACAAAGCGGAATCTAACCAAAGGAACACTATCCAGTAAGGTCAATTTGTACTCATGTTTTGTCCAACCGTTAGAGTTATTACTCCAGGCCGGCAAGTTGCTTGAATAAATGGAAGCAATACTATACCAGTTCAAACCCAAAGGATCGTTCATAACTCCCAGTACATTCCAAACTACACCGGTATCGATAGAATACTCTAGTCTTACACCGTCATAATTAGTCTCAGTATAATAGTTGGCCATGAATTTAAGTTTGGCACTGGTAGCATTCGAGAAGTTGAAGTATTGTGTATACAACGAGGCAATTGCACTTGGGCCATAGGCAGTATTTAAATTAATATCCCAGGCATTGGGTGCTGAAAAAGCAGAGTTTGTAACACCATAGTTAGGTGTTCCTAACTCCCAAAGTGTACCGTTACCCGCATTTATCTGCGAGAAATTAACATTCGGTCCGTCAAAATTATCGTAGTACGGAATGTTACTGGTAAATACTCCATATGAATTCATACAAGTTGTATCATTCGTATGGTTGGCATCCCCGGTCAATCCTGTGTACGCACAAATACTAAATGAAGCAGTAGGTACAATTAATGGTGTTGTAAATGTATACGTAGTTGACAAACTTGGCAGGAGTGAACCCGTCCAGGTTTCGGTAGCTATCGTAACTCCATTCACCTTAAAACCAACATGCATTGTAGTCAGGGTATCAACTCCAAAGTTTTTAATTATAACAGAAACCGTTTCAGAAGCACCTTGTATCAATTGAGCGCCAGGAGTCAATATATTAGTTACACCGGCATCAAGTTGAGGTACACCTAAAATTGATGTACAAATTGTATCATTAAAAGTATTAGAATCTCCGGCAAGAACTGTCCAACCACATAATGATTGAGAGTTTGCTAGGATCGTAAGATTAGGTAGGGTAACCAATGCTGTATCAAGTGGAGGAATATTTCCACCGTTCCATATCAATGATTGAACAGCACCTGTTGCATATTTATAAGCCACTGTCATGTTCGAAGAATTCTTGATGGTATCTGTACCAAAATTCTTTATGATCAACTGAACCGGGACAGAAGCACCTTCGTCCTGAATAATAGTTGGCTGAAAGAATGATAAAGCACCGGCATCATGAGGAATAGGAGGAGCAATGCGCACACTGTAATCCTCTGTTTCACCATATCCGTAAGTCATACATGGTTGCAAACCAGTACCTGAGTAACTTTCCGCCACAGTGATTCGCATAGTAGTAACTCCAACAAAAGATCCTGAAGGAACAGTGATTGAACCGTTAATGGTTCTTGGACTTATTGTAGTTGACGGTTCAACAAACATTTCCTCGCCGGGATCTGTAAAGTCACCATCACGATTCAAATCAATCCAAATTGCACATCCATTTGAATAATAAGGTGAACCATCACATTCATCTTCTAAAATAGTAAATGGCGTAGCAACACCCATGCTTAATGTAGTCAATGGACCCAAAGTAGTAAAATTAGAGTATCTGTTAAGTAATGATCCAGGACCGGGAGCAACTTGAGTACAACTGTAAGCATTGGTTGCGCCATTTAATGTTACACTGAAAATCTCCTCGTCAGCAGTATAAGAAGCTACTGAAGTGCAATACACCAGGGCATTGCAAACAACAGTCTTATGAGCAGTATCATTTACTTTTGTATTATCACAGGCAAGATCAGTATAAACTTTGAAATTGTAAGTTCCCGGAGTTGAAAGATCAACATGAGCAACAAAAGAATACATCAGAGTATCGTTGCTATTAATTGGTCCTGGTATGACTGCATTAACCGGTGTTCCACCATTCACCACATAATGAATAGGAACATTGGTTGCAGTAGTAGAACCATTGTTTTTAACTCTAACTCTTACTTCCTCATTATTACTTAACAACGTGCCAGTGTTAGGTGAATGAATTACCTCAACACTCATATCACAAGGGGGCACTCCTGAAACAAAAACAGTATCTGCAACCCTTGCACTTGGGCAACCTTTAGCAGATTGGTTAAATCTAATATTGGGTCGGGTAGTTTGTAATGCTCCAGCAATTAAATCAGTACAACCGTTACCTGTTGCCAAATCCTGATTTTGATGCCATGTCATTCCAGCAGCTGCTGTAGAATAAACTGTAGAATTAGAAGTATATGCAGCATTGTCGAAGCAAACACTAATAAGTAAATTATCTGTTCCATTATAGTAGAAAGGAGTTTGCAGTGTAATATCCTGCCAACCGGTTCCGGGTACAGTATAATTACCTGAATAGACAGTTGTCCAACCAGTCGAAATAAATCCTGACAAACTTGTTAAATTTGTAGTTTGCATTTTAATGGTAAATCCATTCATAACAGCAGGATCAGCAGCAGCAACATTAAATGCAATTTTATCAATATTACCAACTCCGCCACCACCGGCAATTATTTCAGAAGCTGTGTACAGCATAAGATCACGGGAATCCATATAAAATGTATAGAAAGGATAGCCAACAGTAGTTGTTCCATTTCCAACTGTACTTATAACATTAGGAGTAAAAATTGCATCCTCTGCATAATAAACCGTTGTATTAAATAATGTTGGTGTTGTATAATTGGCTCCTGTTGCAATTGAAGTTCCACCTGTAGGGACATCGTACCAGAACACAGTATCATTTGAAACTGCATGCAGCGAAGTTGATGTTCCGTAAGGAATAGTCATATTTGACACAATAGGGATTGGAGGGACATAAGTTAAAGTTACAAGCTTATGAATGGTATCATTGGATTGCATTGGATCGCC
>CAZNRQ010000377.1:0-4031 GCA_964574845.1 uncultured Bacteroidales bacterium | reverse complement strand
GCCGCTTCTTCATAGCCCGTGGTCCCATTGATCTGTCCGGCGAAATACAGGTTTTCGATAAGCTTTGTCTCCAGTGTATGCTTCAGCTGTGAGGGTGGAAAATAGTCGTATTCTATAGCATAGCCCGGTCTGAAAATCTTTGCCTTCTCAAAACCTTTAATTTTCTTCAACGCTTTATATTGAACCTCTTCGGGCAAGGAAGAAGAAAAACCGTTTATATAGTATTCTATGGTTGTCCATCCCTCGGGTTCCACAAAAAGCTGATGCCTTATTTTGTCCGAAAAGCGAACTATCTTATCTTCGATTGAAGGACAATATCGGGGGCCCCTACCCTTTATGGCACCTTGAAACAATGGCGATTTTTCAAAGCCCGTTCTAAGAATATCGTGCACCTCCTCATTGGTATAGGCCAAATAACAACTTCTTTGATTCGTCAGCGTTTTGGTGTTTGTAAAGGAAAATTTGCCGGGATCATCATCCCCTTTTTGTTCCTCAAGCTTTGTAAAATCTATGGTACGTCCATCCACTCTAACGGGAGTTCCGGTCTTAAGCCGGGAGTTTTCAAATCCGGCATCTATCAAACTTTTTGTTAAGCCATACGAGGCATTTTCCCCCAACCTGCCACCTGTCAATTGTTTTTCTCCAATATGTATTATTCCGTTTAGAAAAGTACCATTAGCCAGAATGACGGTTTTTGCCATAATTTTAATTCCAAGCCCGGTTTCCACACCCAGTATTTTACCATCCTTGTATAATAGTTTAGTAACGGAATCCTGCCAAAAGCTAACACCGGGGGTTTGCTCCAGTGTTTCCCGCCAAATTTCTGAGAATTTCATTCTGTCGCATTGTGCTCTCGGGCTCCACATGGCAGGTCCTTTTGATCGATTCAGCATTCTGAACTGTATCATGGATTGGTCGGTTACCACACCCGTTTTTCCACCCAAAGCATCAATCTCTCTTACGATTTGGCCCTTTGCCACCCCCCCAATAGAGGGATTGCATGACATTTGTGCAATAAGATTCATGTTCATTGTGATTAGCAAGACAGATGATCCCATATTCGCAGCAGTCACCGCAGCTTCACAACCCGCATGACCCGCCCCTACAACTATTATGTCAAACTTACTAAAGATCATTTATGAGGTTTCACGTGAAACTATTACTTTAAACTCCTTATTTTAAGCCAATTAATTAATAATTGGGTCGTATGCTTCCACAATTAGGTTCTTAATAAGAATAGGCTTTTTACCTCTGTGCCACACATATACTTTTAACGGATCTTCTATGCTTCTAACCTCAGGGGTCATGTAATCAAAACTTATTTTTTTCCATTCTCCCTTCTCGTTATCGCTACACACAAGATCACCGGCAAAGTACTTATAACTGCCACCCCTATGTTCAAATGTCAAAACCAGCGCAGGCCAATTTTCCTTATAAGTCTTGGGAAATTTAATTTCAACACTTGCCCTTATCCAGGCATAATACTCTCCGGTAATATTCTTATACTTCATTGTTAAACCGGGAGAGTATATAAAAGAACTATCCATCTCCAAACAATACGAGGATGTGTCTCCCTGGTCATGCACATACCTTTCGGGGTTCGAATTATCCTTATTTGTAAACGAATACATACCCACAATCTTTTTATTGTATCCATCAGTATTTTCAAGTTTTTCAACTCCAGTAACAGAGCGGTCAACCAAAAGCAGTTGAGAGGCATTCTCGGGAACCCTCGTTTTTCCAAATATCGCCATGTAATATTTCATGGTCATTCCATCATGTTTCAAGATATCCTTATGAAATTGCCAAAATTGAAATAGGTTCAGCACGACAAATCCTGTCATAAAAAAATAAATAATGATCTTTTTATACAATTTAATTGTGTGAACTCTCTCAATAAAAAAGCCCAATCCTAATGACAATACAACATACAACGAAAGGATGGCTCTTTGACTATAACATCCCGAGGCATACCACCAACAAGTCCAGCTGCTGATCAGATATAGACTAACGGCTAAATAAACTATTACGGGAATAAAAATCTCTCTTTTCTTTTTAAATAAGAAATACATTCCGGTCAAATAGAATATCAGCATAGGGGTGTATATCACCCACCCTTTTCTAAAGCTAAAAAGGAAATTCCCTATGTGTGGAGAAAACAAATCTAATCCCTCCCCCGCATTCGGGTAGCTATAAAAAATATAGCTTCCTGCATGTTTTTTCCAATAATAAAACTGAGGTAAGAGGACAATAATAAAAACGATTGCTCCCCCAAGTATTTGTAGCTTTTTACTCCAAAAGACCTTTATTTTCTCCACTAATGTCTTTTTACTAACAACGCCCCATAAAGCGGGAACTAGCAAACAAACCACCTCAGTAGGTCTTATAAGCGTCATTAATCCGGACACCACACCCAAAATTATTGCGTAACGTAATTTTTGCTTTTCATGCCATCTAATGGTAAACCAAACAAAGACTGCAAAAAGAGTTAGAAGAAAATTGTGGCTGGCCAAATTTCCGACGGTTGCCTGATTAATAATATTGGTTCCTAAAAAGGCCAAAATTAAAACAATAGCAACTGTTGTATCTTTAAAAAATCTTAGCAATAATTTTCTAAAAAATATCAACCCTACAAAGGTGTAAAACAGACCCCCAATAGCCAGACCATACTGATAAGGCATAGATAGTCCGTCGGCAGGATAGCCCAAGAGACCAGCCATCCAATGTGAAATAAAAAAGAAAGGAGCATAGATTACCGCCATTCCCAAAGAATATTTCATCACCCATTGCCCGTTTGGACCAATGTATGCCTGATATAGTGTTCCGGTGGTGTGATAGTGGTTAATAAGCTTGTTCAGCCAGTCCTGATTTGTCAACCCCAGGTCATGATAAATGAATTTAGCAGGCAAATACATGTAATAACCAAAAACATCCCAAGATAAAACATTGGTCGGTGGAAACTGAAACCGAAGGCAAATAACAACAACAATCAGAATGAATATTGCAATTAGAGAAACTCTGTTTTCTGGATTAATTATTCTTTTCATTTGATTGATTAATTAACTTTTCCAAATCCTCTAAATAGAAATCCTCTTTGTGCGTCATTATTCTCTTTGCTTCTTTTGCTTTATCCTTATAGCCACACAAATGAAGAAATCCATGAATGATTACCCTATATAATTCTTTGCTTGAAGACTGGGAAAACGTATTGGCATTGTCCCTAACTCTTTCAACGCTTATGAAAATATCTCCCATGAGATTATTGCCATCAGAATAATCAAAGGTAATAATATCGGTAAGAGTATCGTGTTTAAGAAATTGTGTGTTTAAACCAAGTAAATAATCATCATTACAAAAAACAACATTAATCTCTCCCGAGAAAAAGCTTTTTTTTTCCTGATTTATAAGTTGGGTTAGAACCGATTTGAGTTTTTTTCGATGCCTTAAGGATACAGAAACAGATTGAAGAAAAAAATTAATCTTAAAAGCCGGCATCTGCCTATGAGTTTTTTTCGAACACGTCCTTTTTCACATTAAAATACTCGTCAACGTGCTTCATTCTTCTGGAGAAAACTTCGCGATTAATCGAAGTAATATTGAATTGTAACTGCACCTTACGTCCATTATTCAAAAACAAAGTTTCATCAGTCAGCGTTTTAATTAAAAAAATTCCGGTTCCTTTTTTTTCAGGATTATTTTGAAAATCTGTTGGGTCGGGAATATTGTCAAAATTAAATCCCTCACCCTCATCTTCAATAGAGAAAACAATGCCCTTTTGATTTGCTTCAAAGCAAATACTAATTGATTTGGACGGGTCTTGTTTATTACCATGAACAATTGAATTTTCAACCGCCTCTGATACTGCGACTAAAATGTTTCCAAAATAAGAATTATTGATATTGTAGTAGTCACAAATATCCTCAACAAATTTTTCAACTTCGTGAATTTCTTTTATATCAGATTTTATTTTTAAGGTATGTTTTCTCATCAATCTTCAAATTTATAAAAATACTCATTAGCTTTATACTTGT
>CAZNRQ010000376.1:0-4035 GCA_964574845.1 uncultured Bacteroidales bacterium | reverse complement strand
GGATACAATCCTCGATAGTAACGCCTTTATCGCTGTCGATACTGAGCATAATGCGGTTGCCGGGCCTTACTTTCAGGTCGGCAATGAAGAACTCCGTGCCGGAGAATTTTTCTTCAATAATGTCAGCAATCTGCTTGTCGGTAATCATAACGTACTATCAATTCTTCGATTTAACTTACTCATTTTTAAACACAAGAGGGGACTGCCCGTCCCCTCCGTAGCTCCAAAAGCTGTATCCATCCGTTGTCCGACCAGGGCTCGAACCTGGACTCTTCTGAACCAAAATCAGACGTGTTGCCAGTTACACCATCGGACAATTCGGGCGCAAAATTATGAAAAATTATTAAATAATACTTATTCTTGTTAAATTAATAACGTATCAGAATGTAAAAGTCTCAATAACATGGTACACCGGACCGCTTTTGTAAAGTACGCTTTCATAAAGGTGAAATGTTTTTACACTGACTGTCTGCAACTTCACCACTTTAAATGCGTCCAGCACTTTTTGAAAATGCTGCTTATCGCGGATGCTGTTCATACGTCCTGCCGTCAGGTGGGGCACAAAATTCTGACGGTCGGCAGGATAGCCGAGCGGGACAATATTCTCATTCAGCCGGGCTGCCATTATTTGCAAAGGTTCAATTCCCTCCAGCCCAAACCATATTACTCTGGGCTTATAGCGGCTTCCAAACATTCCCGTACCGGTAATGCGAAGTTCAAAATCATGGACTCCGGGTTTAACTTTTTGCAGGGCTGAGCATATGTCCGGAATAATGTTATCATGTGTTTCGCCGAAGAATTTCAGAGTAACGTGCATGTTGTCAACAGCCGACCAGCGAATGGCTTCACCTGCCAGTCCTGCTTTCAGTGCAG
This sequence comes from uncultured Bacteroidales bacterium, assembly GCA_964574845.1. Taxonomy (GTDB): domain Bacteria; phylum Bacteroidota; class Bacteroidia; order Bacteroidales; family CAIWKO01; genus CAIWKO01. The sequence continues at coordinate 3,162 of CAZNRQ010000376.1, read as the reverse complement.
TGAATATGCGGATGAAGTTTTCGTCGGGTTCAATTTTTACGGCTGCAAACAGGCGCTTCATAAAAATGAGAAAATTAAACGGTGGTAATAAAATTTGATTATTTTTGCACCGCAAATGTAAGAAAACGATAGCAGTTCTTTACAAACATTTGCAACGGAAATTCCCCATAACGGGGCGTTAGCTCAGTTGGCTAGAGCGTCAGACTGGCAGTCTGAAGGTCAGGGGTTCGACTCCCCTACGCTCCACTCAGAAGGTTGAAGCATTTCAACCTTCTTTTTCACTTCTTACATCTACCAAGGGATTCCGCACTTTCTTGTTTAAGCTTTGAAAGCTTTTATTTCATTACTTTCGGCAATTTGTTTCACAATGGCTTCACAATAGAAACAAAACAAAATGCCTTATGAGCTACTCTTTTAAAATTTTCTTGCGTTCTGACTTTCTAAGAAAAGACGGACTAACCCCAATTTACTTACGAGTAATAATTGACCGTAAGAAAAAAGACCATTCACTGAATATGGCTATACCGGAAGGTTTATGGGACACAAAAAACAACAAGGTTAAAAAGTCACTTCGCTACAATTCGGAAGACCTTAACTCTGTCCTTTCAAAAACCCGGATGAAAGTTGAAAAAATTATGCTTGATTCAAAACTCGGCGACAAACGCCTGACAATGGCTGATTTTGACAGGCTGTATTCTCAAAAATCAATCGACTATAGCTCCTTTTATGAATATGCGTTAGGGTTTATCGAGCAGAACCGGCATAAATTCTCATCGGAAACCTGCCGCACCTATACAAGCCAAGTGACGAAGCTAAAACGATTCAGGACAGAGTTACGGTTTGCAGATATGGATATTGATTTTCTAAGGCAGTACGATGTGTTTATGGTGAGTAAGCTGAACAATCAAACCAATACTCATTATAAAAGCATGGCCTTTATTAAAACTGTCTGGTTTCAGGCTATGCGTGACGGGATGGTATCTGAAAGTATTTTCAAGAACTTTCCATTGAAAAAGAAATTAGGCAACCGAAGTTTCCTTGACATGGAAGACCTCAAGTCGCTTGAGGCTTTGCTAAATGCTGATATCAAGGGGCATCAACGGAATGTTCTCAAGTATTTTTTATTTGCCTGTTATACCGGATTGCGTTTTCTCGATATAAAAAACCTGATGCATTCGCACCTTGTTGAAGGAGATATGCTGCAAATAGAGATGCACAAAACGAAAGATGTTGTTAGAGTTCCTTTAATAGACCGTGCAAAAGGACTTATTGAAACTGGTTTTGAAAACCAGCCGGTGTTCCACGTAGCCACCAATCAGGTGACCAACCGCTACCTGAAAGAACTTATGGTGCTTGCAAAAATCAAAAAGTCTATTAGCTTTCATTGCGCTCGTCACACCTTTGCAACCTGCTCAATAGACCTTGGCATGCCGTTAGAGGTTATCAGCAAGCTATTAGGCCATAAAGACCTTAAAACAACCCAAATTTATGCAAAGATACTGGACAGTGTCAAGGTTAAGGAGATGGGAAAGTGGAATTAACTTTACAGATTCCATGCCTATACTTCCGAAGAAAAACCGTGGCAGAAAAAATATAGAGAATCAAAATTGAACAATTAAGTTAAGGGGGATAACCTTTTTAGTTCAAAAAAGACTATCTTTGCTATGATTAAAAAATAGCATCTAAAACATTCCTTTGACTTATTGATAAACACCGCGTATGGATTGAGGAAGTAATTAACGCCGTTGTGATTTGCTTTCAAAATGTATCTTTGACTTATTGATAAACACCCTATTTCAGCACGCATCACGCTGTTATACTGTTGTGATTTGCTTTCAAAATGTATCTTTGACTTATTGATAAACACCTCTTTTTTTGTTTGGGAGTCGCATCTGTAAGTTGTGATTTGCTTTCAAAATGTATCTTTGACTTATTGATAAACACCAACGAAGGAATTAATATGACCTTTTGTATTGTTGTGATTTGCTTTCAAAATGTATCTTTGACTTATTGATAAACACCCTTTGCCTATTTCATTAAATCAAACGAAATGTTGTGATTTGCTTTCAAAATGTATCTTTGACTTATTGATAAACACCAAACATCTTTGCATCAGAATTACTGCCTCTGTTGTGATTTGCTTTCAAAATGTATCTTTGACTTATTGATAAACACCATTGTAGCCTCATACGTGCGCCAAGTAATAGTTGTGATTTGCTTTCAAAATGTATCTTTGACTTATTGATAAACACCACCAACAAATTACATGCTAATCCTTCTTAAGTTGTGATTTGCTTTCAAAATGTATCTTTGACTTATTGATAAACACCCTTAACCAACTAGTACCGGATGCTCATCGTGTTGTGATTTGCTTTCAAAATGTATCTTTGACTTATTGATAAACACCAAGATGATTCTTTTGGACGCAGCCGCCTGAGTTGTGATTTGCTTTCAAAATGTATCTTTGACTTATTGATAAACACCAACAATCCATAATGCACTAAGGAAACACAGTTGTGATTTGCTTTCAAAATGTATCTTTGACTTATTGATAAACACCTTAGGAAGTACTGCTCCTATAAGTATTGCAGTTGTGATTTGCTTTCAAAATGTATCTTTGACTTATTGATAAACACCCTATCTCTTGCGCTATGTTATCCGGCTGGAGTTGTGATTTGCTTTCAAAATGTATCTTTGACTTATTGATAAACACCAGAGTAGTGCCGCCTTTGAAATAGCGAATAGTTGTGATTTGCTTTCAAAATGTATCTTTGACTTATTGATAAACACCTTTCGCGATTGCGGCACATAATCCGGAGCAGTTGTGATTTGCTTTCAAAATGTATCTTTGACTTATTGATAAACACCACCAGACATTTTATGATAAACTACATCTTAGTTGTGATTTGCTTTCAAAATGTATCTTTGACTTATTGATAAACACCAATCCGGGCTCGACACCCGGAGCGGCTCCAGTTGTGATTTGCTTTCAAAATGTATCTTTGACTTATTGATAAACACCTCATGGCCTTTAACCGTGAATTTCATTACAGTTGTGATTTGCTTTCAAAATGTATCTTTGACTTATTGATAAACACCAACAAGGGATTTCTCGGCGAGGGCCATTAGTTGTGATTTGCTTTCAAAATGTATCTTTGACTT